>JAPLSR010000396.1 GCA_026398545.1 Candidatus Sumerlaeota bacterium
ATATCCGCCTTAAACTCCACACTTCCCGTGGCGGGCGATTTTATCTTGATGCTGCCTGAGCGGGCATTCTCAATCACGTGGGCATTAGTGAGGATATCCGATTCGCTGATAAAAAAGCCGGTGCCGTGGGGCGGTTCATTGCCGGAATAGTAAAGCTCGCTCTTTGTGGGGTTCATCTTGGTTTCTTCCTTGTTAGTAATCCCCGTGAATTCAATCTTGACCAGGGCGTTCTGATATTTCTTTTTGAGAGAGGCAAGGTCTATCTCTCCGCCGGGAGGCGCCATCATTGCTCCTGCAATAACCGCTTGTCCAGCTTCCTCCTCGCCCACTTCCTTCGTGGCTTCGGGGCGGGCAATACGTTCCGGCTTGCCCTTTCCACCGGAAGGTTCCTTTTTCTCTACGGCAAAAGAAAGGGTTGGCAGAAGACTTAAACATAGAATAACTGCAAGAAACAATAAGAAACGCTGTTTTCCTTTCATCGCATTATCCCTCCGCATAACGGAAAATTCATAATGACATTAATGTCCGTGTGTTCTCAAAATCTCCTCCCCATATTCAAATCCCTTGTCAAACGCAAGGATGTTCAGATATTCTGTCCCTTTGGGGACCGTTGCCCTGATGGATTCCCTCATGGCATTGGCAGTGATTATACCGCTCACCGCCGTCAGAAATCCAAGTATGACAAGATTCAGGACAATCTTGCTGCCAAGACTTTCTGCCATCCGTGTTGCCGGTATGCCATAGGATTTTTCCCTGACCTCTTCAGGCATCTGAACCAATTCCTGTTCCACAATGAGTTTCCCGCCCTCCTTGAGCTCGCTTGCATATTTGTCATACGCCTCCTGCGACATGACAACGAGGACATCTAGCTCAACAACATAAGGGTAAAGTATTTTCTCGTCAGAGATGATAACCTGTGCCACACAGCCTCCCCCGCGCGCCTCCGGTCCGTAACTGTGCGTCAGTGTGGCATATTTATTATCATAAATGGCAGCCGCCTTTCCAAGAATCCCTCCCGCAAGGACAACACCCTGACCGCCAAAACCCGCTATCTTGACTTCCCATTTTGCCATCCTGAATTTCTCCCTTACATGATTTCTCGCACCACTAAAGCCACGCTAACATCTGCCATGGAGACCGGAGGACTCACCTTACTTGTAACGCTCCCGGATATGCGAATGTTGCTCATTCAAGGCGTCAAGGAATGTCGGGCGTTCAATATCGAGAAACTTTCCCACAAGGGTATATGTTCTAAATCCGAGACTGATTTCTGAGGTTGCCGGATGGTCTTTTACCACACTATTCTCCTTGAACCACTCCATGTGTGCCAGACCGTCCCTGAATTTGTTCCTGCGTCCATACAGGGTTGGACACTGGCTGATGACCTCCACGAATGAGAATCCCTTTTTTGCAAGCGCCTCCTGAAATGATTTTTTCATCTGCCTGACATGATAAGTTGTCCAACGCGCCACATAGACAGCACCGGCGGATTCTGCCAGCTTGGGGAGGTTGAAGGGCGTCTGGTATCCGCCATAGGGAGCTGTGGTTGTCAGGGCGCTTACGGGAGTTGTGGGACCATACTGCCCGCCGGTCATGGCGTAATTGAAATTATTCACGCAAATCACCGTAATATCCATATTTTTCTGGGCGGCGTGGATGAAATGATTGCCACCGATGGCGATAAGGTCGCCATCACCGCTGAAGACAACCACCTTCAGCTCCGGGTTGGCAAGCTTAAGCCCTGTGGCAAAGGGTATGGCGCGTCCATGGGTCGTGTGGTAGGAATCAAGATTGACATAACCGGCAACGCGCCCCGTGCAACCGATGCCTGACACAACGCAGACCTTGTCAGGATTAAGCTCGCTTTCGTCAAGCGCTCGGATGAAACAATTCAGACTTGTGCCGATACCACAGCCCGGACACCAGATATGCGGCATGCGGTCCTGGCGTAAATATTTCTCCACCGGATTCATCATCAAGAAATCATTCATCTCATAGCCTCACGTATTGCAGAAAGTATCTGTTCAGGCTCATGAACGGTTCCACCCGCATGAGGGACGTTCGAAACCCTCGCCTTTCCTGCGGCGCATCTTTCAACCTCAAGGCTAACCTGCCCATAATTCATTTCAGCGACCACAAATGCCTTTGTCCTACCTGCGAGGCCCCGGATAACCTCCTCCGGGAAGGGCCACACAACAATCAGGCGCAGAACCCCCGCATTGATTCCCTCAGCCCTCGCCATATCCACGGCGCGAGTGACGATGCGCGACGTGATACCATAAGAAACCACCACCACCTCTGCATTCTCAGGGATATCCCGCTGAACTATCCGGATTTTCTTCTCATTGAACCTTATTTTGTTGATAAGGCGCGGGATAAGTTCCGCCTGGCATTCCGGCGTGATTTCCGGGTATCCCTTTTCATCATGCGTGAGTCCCGTAATATGGACATGATAACCGTCACCCGCCTTCACCATGTCCGGCACAAGGTCGGGACCCGGTCGAAAGAGCTCAAAGGTTTCGGGGGGTTGAGTTGTGTATCGGCGTGGGAAGATATCTATCTCTTCTGCGGGCGGAATAACCACCCGTTCGGACATGTGCGCCACGCATTCATCCATCATGAACATGACCGGCACGCGAAATTGCTCTGAGAAATTGAATGCCTGGATGATGAGGTTGTAGCATTCCTGCGGGCTATCCGGTGAAAGGGCAATAATGGCATAATCGCCATGGGAACCCCAGCGTGCCTGCATCATGTCCGCCTGTCCGGGCAATGTTGGCAGTCCCGTGGAAGGTCCCCCGCGCTGGACATTCACAAAAACACAAGGCGTCTCGGTCATTGCGGCAAACCCGATGTTTTCCATCATGAGGGAGAAGCCCGGTCCGGATGTGACGGTCATGGCTTTGGAACCAGCCCAGACGGCTCCGGCAATAGCGATGGATGAGGAGAGTTCATCCTCCATCTGGATGAAGGCGCCGCCCACAAAGGGAAACCTCAAGGCAATGCGCTCAATAATGCCTGTCGATGGGGTTATGGGATAACCGGCAACAAAGCGGCAGCCGGCTGTAATTGCCCCCTCGCACACGGCATCATTACCCTTGAAAAAATGGGTGCCGGTCAGGACGTAATCTTGCTCAGGCTTCATTGTTTTATTCCCGGGACATCATTTGGACTTCTTGCCACGAACGGCAAATATGGCGAAATCGGGACAATAAAGGCTGCACAGATTGCAACCCGTGCAATCTTCCGGTTTGACTGCAATCGGGGTGTGAAAACCTTTTGAGTTGAAATCCTCTGAAAATGCCAGCACGCCGGAGGGGCAAAATTTAATGCAGATGCCGCACCCCTTGCACCGCTCCCTTGTTATATAAAGCTCACCTCTGGACTTTTGTAAGACCTTTTTTTTCGTTTCGTTCTTCATGAAAATCATCCTTTGAACAATCAAAAAAAATCTATCATGAAAATGAGCGGAAGGTCAAATACGATATTACCCTGAAAGGTCGGCAAAGGAATCCCGTATCATGTCCTCCATCCTCTTCCAGACAGATTTGACGTCGTGTGTCATGATTAAAAGATTATGGGGATTACCATGGATATCCTTCACATGGTCCTTCAGCACCGCCTCGGTCTCAAATCCAATAGATTTCAGAATCTGGACAATGGCGACATGTTCCTCCACCGTCTCCGCCATAACCTTTTCCAACTTCAGTGAAAGGGCGAGAAAAAAGAGCTCCTTGCTGAGGAGAAAACCCAGTCCAAGCCGCCGGAAATCACTGCTGACAACAAGGCGGAATTCTCCCACATGCCGCGACCACCCATGAGTGTGCATAAGCAGGGGGGCATCGGCGACAATGCGCTCCCCTGAGAGAGCGAGCAGGGGAATAGCCCTGTTGTAATCCAGATTTTTCGCCCAGCGATGAATCACCTGAGGGTCGGTCATATCCTCCTTCAGAAAGAGCCTGTCTTTCTCAGGCAGACTCCTGAAAAATTCCAGAAGCGCTCCTTCATCGACGGGCGTCATCAACCGCAGGGTCACCTTCTGCCCGTCGCGCAGAGTGACCTCTTTAGGATACATCTTAAGAACATCTTTCGTTTCCATTTTTATCACCCTTAAGAATCCACAGATTACGCAGATTATCGCAGAGAATTATAGACAAACCGTTTAAACTGAATTTCCGGTGCGCCAAAATTAATCAATAAACCACGAGTAATTCCTGTAGCCTTTAAATAATTGATAATCTGACTTTCCTCATTTCGGATAATATTATCAAGCGCTTTTAACTCAACAATAATATCTCCATAACATACAAAAACAGCGCAATAAGTGCAATTTATCTGCGTCCATCGGCGTAATCTTTGATTAAAGTCTCTTTTTCAAAAGCGTCGGTATCTCCTCCGGCATGGAAGCCACAGGCACACCAGCTTCTTTGAAGTCTTTGATTTTTGCCTCAGCGGTGCCGGAACTGCCTGAAATGATGGCACCCGCATGACCCATGCGTTTCCCCGGCGGGGCAGTCCGCCCGGCAATAAACGCCACCACCGGCTTTGTAAAATTATCACGAATAAAATGCGCCGTCTCCTCTTCCTCCGACCCTCCAATCTCGCCTATCAGTGCAACAGCCCGTGTCTCCTCATCCTCCTGAAAGAGTTTCAGGAGGTCAATGAAGCCGCTCCCGATAATGGGGTCGCCGCCGATACCAATGCAGGTGGATTGTCCAAGCCCCGCCTTTGTGAGCTGATATACAACCTCATAAGTAAGCGTGCCGCTACGTGAGATAACGCCAATGGGTCCCCTTTTGTGAATTGCGCCGGGCATGATGCCGACTTTGCACCGCTCCGGCGAGATGATGCCCGGACAGTTCGGGCCAATCAGGCGCGTTTTTCTCCCTTGTAAACGATTACATATCCTCACCATGTCTAAGACAGGTATTCCTTCCGTGATGCAGACCACAATGTCAAGTTCCGCATCAATCGCCTCCATCAGCGCATCGGCGGCAAACCGAGCCGGCACAAAAACTGCCGAGACATTGGCGCCTGTTTTTTCCCTCGCCTCATTAACGGTGTTGAAAACGGGGATGTCCCCAACAGTCTCCCCTCCCCTGCCGGGAACCACGCCCCCGACGACCTTTGTGCCGTAATCCTGCATTGCGCGGGCGTGAAAAGAGCCATCCCGTCCCGTGATTCCCTGCACCAGCACACGCGTCGTTTCATCAACAAGAATACTCATCCAAGTCTCTTCGTTACAAGATATCAATCGGATATTTCAGAATATTCATGAAATTTCATGAGACTTTTTGATGCTTTCCCATCCGCCCCCTGTCAATAAAAATCCATGACACATTTTACCAGGTTGCCACCAGTTTATGCATCGCCAAAAGGCACCTTCAACTTTTTGTCCGGGATGATTTTGGCATGGCAGAAAAAAGGGCGCGAAGGGCGTTGTTGACTGATTCAGGCGTCTTGAACACTTTCACAAGATCCGGTTCGAGCATGACGATGAGGCGGTCTCTGGAGATACGACCTGGAATAATCAAATTCATATTCTGATTGCATATCACTTCGCCATGCCGCCAACATTAATTCACGCTATTCAGCGGTCTGACCCCGACAGTCTTATTTATTTCGTAGGGCATGATTAAACTCGTCAACCGTCAAGTCCGCTGAACGGATCAAACCACGAAGCGTTCCGCGCGCAACTTCTTTATGAGCCGGTATAGACAATGTTGCGATATAGCCTTGCCTGACCATAATAATATGGCTTCCTTTTCGGCGCGCAACTTCCCAGCCGAGTTTTTCAAAGACTCGGACAACATCTTGTCCGCTCATGATCGGAAGCGGAGGCATTAGACAGCAACCTCCACCTGTTTGGTTTCAATAGTCAGGGGCAGTCCCTTTTCAGCGCGAACATCAAGACAGAGACCAATTGCCTCCTTGATATTTTCCAGCGCTTCGTCCTTTGTTTTTCCCTGACTGATACATCCGGGAATGGAGGGGCATTCGGCGATCCAGACCCCATCTTCATCCCTTTCCAATGTTATCATGAAACGCATGATTAATACCTCCAAATTCAAATTATCATTCTATGGCGTACTTAACAAACACATTCAATTTCCCCGTTTATAAGACTGCATTGCAAGTTCAAAATAAACAGGGCACACAAAAAAATCTATAGACGGAAGATTATATCCAACGCAAAGATGCCAGGGCGAAATGATAAGGGACGAGGAACAAATCAATTTTTTGCGTCATTGTGCCATTGCGTTAAAATTTTTTTGATAAGCCTTCCAATAGCCATGCCGCTGTCATTAATTCAATCAATTCAGTAGCCCGACCTCTAAAGCACGGTATAATGGTATATTATTTATACAATATGACTTCATCTTTATAGTAATCCAATAGTGTCTGTTTTTTATTTCGTATCTGTTCGTATAACAAAGGGATTATCATTCTTGCAGGAATAGCAAAATTTAATGTTTGAGATGGGATTGGTATTCCATCTAATCGAAGATCCGGAGTAATGACAGTTTTAATATCTAATGCTGTAAACGTAACAATTCCAATGACTTCACCATATTCATTAAATACTGGGCCGCCACTACTTCCTGGATTAATGCTTGCATCTATTTGAATA
>JAPLSR010000417.1 GCA_026398545.1 Candidatus Sumerlaeota bacterium
ACTCCGCCTTTCTCGCTTCATATTCTTTCCGCAATTCCTGTTGAATGCGATTTTTCATTTCCACGCAGTCAAAAGATTTATTCTTATTCATCGGAACTCACCTCTCTGGGGCTGAGAATCGTCATCGGGCGATAACCATTCGCCACATTGACGCCGTTGAATCCCCTGATGCGCTCATAATTGACAATATGCCTGAAATTCCAGCTTAAAATAAGATCGGCACTCGCTACCGTTGCCGCCGCAACATGAAGCGCATCTGCCTCGGCTGCCACTCCCAGAACATTCGCCTTGATATAAGCCTGCGCCAATTCCGCAACTTCTTCGTTAATGAGGACTTCCTCCAAAGATTCAGGCGGCAACTGACGCCAGACGGCTCGGACGTCTTCGGGCGCTTTGGACAATTCCCGCAAAGTCTCTGTGGACAGCAGAATGATAAAATCGCCTTTCAGCACACGTTAAAAAAACCGCTCGCTCGCCTCGGCGAATTCTTCATCATGCATTCCGCCGAAAATGGACGTATCCACATAAATACGGATCTTGTGCATTGAATTCTCAGCAAAGAATAAATGTGATTCATTCAGACAAACAAACTATCTTAATTTATATGGGATAAGGTTACAGATCATCAACAGGAATTTTATGAAAATAATACAGGGCGCAAGATACAAATCCACGCTCAAAGCATCATACAAGGCAAAATCCAATTTTTAGGATTTAACCTCGGGATTATCTTTGAACCATGATTTCTTTTCAAGTGTCCGTTCCATCAGAGCCTTTATAGTTTTCCAATTATATTTTATATGTTATTGCTCTGTGCAAGTCTGCGGAATCTGTGGATTATGTTAATTCTTTAATGTTTCAGGTATTTTTCATGCCAGGCATTGTTCTCCGCGCGCATGGTGTCCGGGACTTCGTGCTCGGCGTCCTTGTCTATGAAGAGTCTTTTCGGGACGCCCTTCGGGATGCGGTTGAGCGCCACGATGCCGTTGAGCGGCGGGCAGACGGGGTCCTGCGCGCCGACGCAGATTAATGTCGGCACTTTGATGTCCGGCGCAAGATTCGCAATATCAACATAGGAAAGCGTCTTTTTCACGCGTTCGCCGATGTCCGGTCGCTCCATGTATTGCTTGTAAACGGCGCTTGAACCGAGCGTCCCAAGGCGGATGAAATCGGGGAAGTTCGTTATATAAGGCACATTGGAGCACACACAGGCGATGCGCTCATCCAGCGCGCCCATTGCAAGGGCAAGAGCGCCGCCCTGGCTTCCCCCCTCAACGCCGATTTTCTGTGCACTCACCTCCGGGCGGCTTGCGAGAAAATCAATTCCACTGCTGCAGTCCATAAATGCGGCGCGGTAATAATAATCCTCCGGAATGTCGATATTCCATAGATGATGGTCAACGGGGGTTTTGAAAAAGTCCTTTGAGGGTCCATGATTTTTGGGATTGAGGGAGAGTGTGATAAATCCCTGTGCGGTGCGGTCGATGGGCGGTTCCTCAGCGCCCCAGCCGGGCATGATCTGTATGGCAGGGTATCTCTTTTTGGAAGCCTCAGGATGCAGTGGGTCAACGTCCTTCGGGACAAAATACCAGCACACAATCGGGATATTCCAGTAAGAGTTGAGCGTGATCTTATAAAGACGACCGGTGGCGGTATTTTTTTCCGGAACGGGTTCAATCTTCGGGTTCATGGGGATGAGCGCCAGTTTTTCCTTCGCATCGCGCCAGTATTTTTTAAAGTCGCGCGGGCGTTTGAGGAGAGGCGAGCCCATATAATCCAGCGCGCGTCTCTTTTTAAAATACATCGCCCGCCACTCAGCCAACTTTGTTACTTTTCCGTTGGTGTCCGATTGCTCCACCCTTACGCCAAGGATATCATCCTGCCCGCGGGTGGGCAGTTCCATTTTGAAAGGCTCCCTGCATGAAATCGTTTCCTTT
>JAPLSR010000013.1 GCA_026398545.1 Candidatus Sumerlaeota bacterium
TGATTTTTGACCCCGATTTTGATTTTCAGAACGCCCGCTATAGCGGCTCCTCTGTTTATGTCTCTGCCCCCCATGACGAGACAATTGAAGTCAAACTGGATCCTAAGAGAGACACCAACGCCGGCATTGATAATGAAAGCATTGCACTTGTCAGGCAGTTGGCTGAGATATTTGAACCCTCATCAGAGGAACTCCCCGCTCTCCTTTCCTCCATGCTTGCACGTCTTGTGCGACTGTTCCACGGTGAACGCGGGTTTATTATGCTCTGGGATCCCGTCCTGAAGGAGCTTCAGCCTATGGTGACCGTCTCGCCTGAGGAGAAACAGATTGATGTCAGCCGCAAGGTAATCTCAGCCACATTTCACGAAAAGACGGCGCTCCTGTCATCCGGTGTGGAGAAGGATGTCCTCCCTTATGCAGAGTCTGATGCCGCGCCCGTTCCCCGCTCCAGCATCTCCGCCCCGCTCCTTGTGCGCGACGATGCCATAGGACTTATCTATATAGACTGCTCGGGGGCGGGACATTACGACCTGAAATCCCTGAGTCTCCTTCAAGCCGTGGCGCGCTTAGTCGCCCAGTCCATTATACAGTCCCGCCTTTTGGAAAAGGCGCTTATGAAGGTGGGGGACGGTCTTGTCAGTGATATTGTCGGGGAGGCGCAGGTAATATATGCACTTCGGGCGGATATTATGCGTGTTGCCGCATATGATACCTCTGTGCTCATCCTGGGTGAGACAGGGACGGGCAAGGAGCTGATTGCCCGCGCCCTGCATGAGCAGAGTCACCGACGTGAATACCCCTTCATCGCTTTGAATTGCACTGCCGTGCCTGAATCCCTTTTTGAGAGTGAACTTTTCGGTTATGAGAGAGGGGCATTCACCGGCGCCGCCTCACTCCATCGCGGGATGATTGAGATGGCTCACGGCGGCACGCTCTTTCTGGATGAGATTGGCGATGTTAGCCTCGCCATCCAGCCAAAACTCCTGCGTTTCCTTCAGGAGAAAAATTTCTACCGTATCGGGGGGACACGTCCCATCCGCGTGGATGTCCGCATCATTGCCGCAACCAATTCCGACCTTCTTGCACGGGTGAGGGAGGGACTTTTCCGTGAAGACCTCTATTACCGCCTGTCTGTTATGACCTTTACGGCGCCGCCCCTGAGGGAACGCAAAAGTGATATCCGCATACTTGCCGAGCACCACCTCAAGATATATGCCGTCCGCCTGAAAAAACAGTTTTTCGGCTTTTCCGATGATGCAATGATTCTGCTTGAAAAACATCCCTGGCCCGGCAATGTCCGGGAATTGATGAACGTCATTGAGCGCGCCGTGATTCTGGGCAAAGGCGGAATTGTCAAACCTGAAGACCTTATCCTCGAACCTTCCCCTATCCCGCTGAAAGAAAAAAAAGGCGATGTTCCCGGGCGCACCCTTGCCGATGTGGAAAAGGAGCATATCCTCCGCATTCTGAAACACTGCAAGGGGAACCAGATGCAGGCAGCCAGAATACTGGGCATACACCGCAAAGCCCTGATATTCAGTGGAATTATTATCAGAAAAGGTTGTTCAATATATCATCCATGAGGTCGGCGGAGATTCCTCTCCAATGGGCGGAAGATTGAAATACTCAATGAGCGCCATTGCCATCGCCGCGCCGATGTCTTTGTAATCCTCGTTCGTAATCCACAGATTATCCGGCAGGCGATGAAAAAAGTGCCCCTCGTGCGTCATAGCCATAACCGACTCGCCCCAATTGTTCCAGAAATAGGACTCAATATAACAGTAGGGGTGAAGCTGGCTCGTTTGCGGATTAAGATTATCGAAGAGAGGGGTGGCGTGGTCGAGGGCATCGATATAGCGCTGTTCTATTGCCTCAAAAGCCGTCGTAACGCTCGAATATACGTGTTTGTAGAAAAAGGTGTCCGCATAATTGATATAAGTAGAATGAAGATTGAGAGCCACTTCGATAGGGTGAGACCCATCCATAAACTCATCCACCTTCGCTCTCAGGTTCGCCGTTTCAGGAATGCGTGAGGGATTGCCCCACTGTTGTTCGGGGTCGATACCCTGTGAATCCCATCTGGTATATCCCAGATAAACCCCGTCCACATTCAGGAGCGGCACGATATTGAAGATGAAATGACGGCGCATATATCGCCCTGCGGGGGAATTCGATGTCACAAGATTGAGAAATCCAAGCATTACGTGCGTGCCGGTTGCCTCGCCAGCGTGGGTGCGGGAGTGCATCCAGATGCGGTGTTTGTTAGTGTCGGCAACATGGGAATCGGTAATCGTTGCCATCCACATGGAGCGACCCATGTAGGAGAGACCGATGGATTCAGTGGATGCCATGTCACATCGCCGCACAAGGTCTCCCACCTGCTGATATGTTTCATCGTATCCGGAAGGGAAGAAAAACGCCAATTCCGCATGGTCTTCATCAGCGGCGAAGGACAGAACAAGTTTTGATAACGAAGGCGCTTCAGCGTCCGTCATTCTTCTCCAGCCGCCATCGTTCACTCTGATGACGGGCAGGGGATTCTGGCTATGGTAAATATTGAGTGTTATGATGCGTCCGGCAACACTGGTCATCTTGAACCGAAACCAGTATATACTACTGCCTAACTCGCCTTGCTCGGTATAGATGGTGCAATTAAACACGTTCTCTCCCGCTTCGATAACATCCTGAAGGCTTCCGTTGTCATAATCGGAATCAAAGGTAATGCCTTGAAGGGTCTTGACAATCTTCTCAGGATAGGTTTCACTCGCAGGAAGGGAATCAGGCTCCTCCGCCACACTCATGGGGATGAGGAGAAGGATTAAAAGGACGGATGTGAATATATTCACGCGCATTACGACACAATTTTAAAACATCCTCAATCATTCACCGTCAATCGGAAATTTCATTTCTTCATTGCTGAACAATACACCATAAGGTAATTATCCCTCTTTGATTTTCAAGCGCATGAAAGTAAAAGGATTCAGGGATGAAAATAACAAAGGAAATAGACCAGTTATGCAAACGAGAGTCCCGTCTTGCCCATGCCTTAGAAGCGGCACGGATTCTTGAGGATGTGATGAGCCATTTTTATGAACGCAATTATGCGGTGAACTGGGACGAATCGGAAGCTGATGAAGCCGCATCTATAAAATTGGAGGTCGATGATAAATGCGATTTCATGGCACGCTCTTATCTCACAACTATTTATGATAATACCGCCCGCTGGGGTTTCGTCGGCGAGGAGTCATTTGACAATGCCGAGCGGCGCAAGGAATTTTTCTGGTGTGTGGACCCCATCTGCGGCTCCATCTCATACAGAAGGAGGGAGAAAAATTTCGGCACATCCATCGCCCTTTTCCACAAGGGGAGCCCCGTTCTGGGCGTCATGAATTGTCCGCTTTACAGATGGACCGGTGTGGTGATTGTTGAACCCAAACCCACTGCGGCATATTCACCCGGATCCTGTGCAAAAAAGTCAGGGAGGTTTCATCTTGTTGTCTCGGCGAATAAAAGGGCGAATGAAAATCTTCAGGAATCCATCCGGCGCCTGTCGCCGACACATGTCACCCATGCTGAGTCCGTGCCGGTGAAGAGTATGGGCGTTCTGCTCGGGCAATTTGACCTCTTTTACGGACTGCCTCACATTCTTGGGGTGGGGAAGTATAATATCTGGGACGTTGGGGCAACGGCTGCCTTCGCCTCCGCGGGGGAATGTCTCCTCACCGACGCCTTCGGTGAGCCAATTCCCTTACAGCAAAAAGGGCACCAGTTTAAAAACGGCATCATTGTCACGCGGGATGAATCGCTCCTTCGCCGTGCCGTGGAGGTCACGAAGGAACTGGTTTCGGATAAAAGGCGTATCCATGCAGTTCCGGTGGTCATCAAACGGCGCTCCTCATATTTTGTCACAGGATTGCGATGTGTGGTTTGCGGGGTGGAATATCAGGAAAGACGCGACCTTCTGACCTGCCCGGTGTGCGGCGAGGAGGGCATACTTGATGTCCTGTATGATTATGATGGCGTGGGGCGGGTCATAACGAGAGAGGCGCTGATAAAAAACCCCGACCCCTCTCACTGGCGGTATATGCCACTTCTGCCCGTTTGGGAACCGCATAAAATTCCCTCCCTGCATGTCGGCGGCACGCCCCTTTACAATGCCGAACGCCTTGCGGCGGAAATCGGGGTGGCAAGGCTTTTTCTCAAGGATGATGGTTTGAATCCGACCGCTTCACTCAAAGACCGCGCAAGTTCTGTGGGTGTGGCGCGCGCCCTTGCGGAGAAAGCATGTGCCGTGACCTGCGCCTCTACTGGAAATGCCGCATCCTCTCTCGCCGGCAACGCCGCATCTGCCGGACTTCCCGCATTTATCTTTGTGCCTGAAAGGGCGCCCGCCGCCAAGATTGCCCAACTTCTCATCTTCGGCGCCCATGTGTTTGTTGTGGAGGGTTCTTACGAGGATGCCTTCCGCCTGAGCATGTTCTGCGCCTCCCGCTTCGGCTTTTACAATCGCAACTCTGGCATCAATCCGTATCTGGTGGAGGGGAAAAAGACGGCGAGCCTTGAAATCTGTGAGCAGATGAAGGGCGAGGCGCCGGATTATGTTTTTGTCGCAGTCGGCGATGGCTGCACACTCGCCGGTGTCTGGAAGGGCTTCCGGGAAATGCACAAACTGGGATTCATTGGAGACCTTCCGCGCATTGTGGGTGTTCAGGCGGAGGGTGCCTGTCCTGTTATGAAGGCATGGCAGAGGGGCAGGGATATGAGACCCATCACGCCGAGAACAATAGCGGATAGCATCGCAGTTGGGACGCCGCGCAACTGGCGGAAGGCAGTTGCCGCCGTCAGAGAGTCCGGCGGTTTTTACATCAGTGTGAAGGACGGTGAAATCCTTGCCGCCATGAAGAGACTGGGCAATATTTGCGGGATTTTCGGAGAACCCGCAGGGGTCACGGGACTTGCAGGTATCATTAAGTGTGCTCGCGAGGGGCTGATTCCGAGAAGCGCAACCGTGGCGACGATTATCAGCGGAAACGGCTTGAAGGATGTTGTCAGCGCCACAAGGGCTGCCGGTGAGGCGCGCCGCATCCCTCCGGATACACATGTCCTTGAAAAAATTATCGCCCGCCTCATGCAGAAGTAACAATAATGGCGCGG
>JAPLSR010000092.1 GCA_026398545.1 Candidatus Sumerlaeota bacterium
CCCGGCATCCTGAAAAAGGGTATCAAAAATATCGGTCTGAAAAGGGGCAGACGCACGTCCGCCATATCCGATGTGAGGGATGTCAAAAACCTCTTCCCGCGCACTTATGGCAGTCCCATTATAAAATTTGTCAAGGGGGCAGGACCGGAGGAAGTGAGACCCCTGAATGTCGGCGTGGTTTTGAGCGGAGGACCGGCGGCCGGCGGACATAATGTCATTATCGGTCTCTTTGATGGTATTAAGGAGGCTCATCCTGAGAGCCGCCTTTTCGGTTTCAAGGGCGGTCCTAAGGGCATACTCACAGGCAAATATGTTGAACTCACGGCTGAAATCATAAATCCATATCGCAACACAGGCGGCTTTGATATGATTAGCAGCGGGCGGGATAAGATTGAAAAAGACGAGCATTTTGCCGCCAGCAGACAGATATGCGACTCGCTTAAGTTAGATGCCCTTGTCATCATCGGCGGGGATGACTCCAACACCAATGCCGCCTTTTTGACGGAATATTTCCAGAAAGAGGGGCAGAAAACCTGCGTCATCGGCGTCCCCAAGACAATAGATGGCGACCTGAAGGGGGCTGTTATTGAGGCATCGTTCGGCTTTGACACCGCCTGCAAGCTCTATTCCGAGCTGATTGGCAATGTCTGCCGGGATGCCGCCAGTGCCCGCAAATACTGGCACTTTATAAAGCTCATGGGGCGCAACGCCAGCCATGTGACTCTTGAATGCGCACTCCAGACCCATGTCAATATCGCACTTATCGGTGAAGAGGTGAATGAGAAGAATATGACTCTCGCCCAAGTTGTGGAGCATGTTGCAAATGTGGTGAAACGGCGCTCCGAGGCGGGGAAGAATTTCGGCGTCTGCCTTGTGCCGGAAGGGCTTGTTGAATTCATCCCTGAAATCCGCCTCCTCATATCAGAGCTGAACACCATCATCGCGGAGCATGATAAATATTTCCAGACCCTGAAGCTCTTCACAGACCAGCAGGAGTTTATTAACCAGAAACTATCAAAGGATTCCAGTTACGTCTTTAGCAGTCTGCCCGCCCACATCCAGCAGCAGCTCCTTTTCGACCGCGACGCTTACGGCAATGTCCAGGTGAGCAAGATTGAGACGGAAAAGCTCCTGATGGAGCAGGTGGGCGAGCTCCTCGGGGAATGGAAATCGGAGGGGAAATTTTCAGGTGAATTCAGCGCGGTGGCGCGTTTTCTGGGCTATGAGGGGCGCTGCTCTGCGCCGAGCAATTTTGACGCCAATTACACCTATGCCCTCGGACGAACCGCCGCCGTCCTTGCCGCCTTCGGCATAATGGGCTACATGTGCGCCGTTACAAATCTGGCGGCTCCAGCGAGCCGGTGGAAGGCGGGAGGGGTGCCGCTGACCTTGTTCATGAACATGGAGACCCGCAAAGGCAAGAAAATCGCCGTTGTCAAGAAATCGCTGGTGCAGATGAATGGTGCGCCCTTCCAGGCATTCGCCTCGGCGCGTGAGCGATGGGAAGTTGAGGATGATTACATCTATCCCGGCGCCATCCAGTATTTCGGTCCTCCAGAAATTTGCGACGCCACCACCAAAACGCTTCTCCTTGAGCGGGAGAAATAATTTATATCCGCATCCTTGTGAAGACTATATCTGACTCATCCCCTGAACCGGAACTTCAGCACCGACCATAAGCCAGTCAGTATTATCCTCCAGTTGAAGGTGGATTTTCCCCTCTTTCGCTCCTCAAAGACGATGGGAACTTCTACCATCCTGAACCCATGTTGCCCGCAGCGGAACAGAACTTCCTGCACAATCGCTGGACCCTTCGCCGTCAGGGTGTCCAGCTGAATCGCCTCAAGGACGGCGCGCCGGAAAACCCGATATCCGGAGGTGCAATCACGCACCTTCAGCCCCAGAACAAGCCGGATGTATGAATTGGCAAGATGGGTGATAATTCTCCGGATGAAGGAGCGACCTGTCTCGCCGCCGCCCGCCATGAGTCGTGAGCCGATAACCACATCCGCATCCTGTGCGGCATTGAGAAGCGCCGGTAGAAAACGTGGATGGTGCGAGAAATCGGCATCCATCTCAACGATGAGGTCTGCAGCTTGCGCCACGGCATATTTAAAGCCCGCCGCCCCCGCCGTGCCGCGCCCGCGTTCGCCTGTCCTGTGGATGAGATGAACCCGCGGGTCTTTTTTTTGCCTCTCTCGCACAAGGCGGTGTGTGCCATCCGGTGAGTCATCATCAATAACCACCACGCTGATGTCATCCTGCACCGCGAGGAGTTCATCTATCAGCGGCAGGATGTTGGCGGATTCATTATAAGTGGGGAGCGTGACCATTATGCTCATAGAGGGGGGACCTCATCTGTCGCGGGGATTTTTTGTTTTCTTTCTTGTTTTCCGGTAGCATGTCTCACAGATGACGGTAACGTGTGCCATGCCTAACTTAGCGAGGGCGTAACATTCCTCCGGTGTGATGGGCTTGCCGCAGTTTTCGCAGTGTGTTTTCTTGCTTATGCACTGCTGGCAAAGTGCGGTATCGCCAATGAGCCATGCCTCTATTTCTTTCGTGGTGGTGCGGATAGGCACTCCGCACTCACAACAGGTGAGACCGAATTTGACGTCATAGTTGCGGCTGGGGAATTTTTCATCCCATAGTATGCGGCGTCCGAGGAGATATTCCGGCGGCAGATAATACCCCCTGTCGATTGTCAGTTCTTCCCCCTTTTTGAGAAGCCAGAGGGCGTAATCCTTTTCCACCTCATCGTGCTGTGCCATCGTCTCATTCTGGTTGAAGAGATGAACGGTGGAGATGAATTCTGCGGCGGTCTGAGCGATGCCGACATGGGAGTTGGAAATGCCCCTGTCCCAGTGGTCAATAAATGTGCACAGGTAGCGGATTGGGCCGCCCCTGATTTTTCTTCTGGAAATGATGACACTGACAACACCCATATCCGCCACTTCGGCAACATAAGCCTTGTAAAAGGGGATGAGGTCGCGGGCGCTGCGAGGGAGAATCTCTCCCTTCCGCTTTTTCTTTTCCAGAATTTTTAGAGTCTCTTCAATCAGGAGCCGTGTGGCAGTGTCGCGTTGCTCCGGCAGGGATTTCAACATGGTCAGGACATCCTCATGGTTTAAGGATGTTAAATTTTCCGCAACATAACGGCTGACGCTGGGATGGCGGGAGCCAATCTCGATAGAGTAGATGGGAAGATAGTTGGCGGAGCCGGTGGAGAAGAGGGTTTCGAGGAGGGGAATTTTTTCGCGTGGGGAGAGGCGCTGATAGTCGCCGAGCCAGATATGCCCAAGGTCTATAGGGTCAATGATTTTCCAGTAGGCGTCAAGTAAACTGCCATATTTTTTCAGCGCCTGCTCCGGGTTTTTCATGTTCCGGGAACCCGTGATGTCGTGGTGCAGCATCAGAAGGGCGGCAAGGCGCGCACGGTGTTCTTCTGATATGGCATGTGAAACAAAGATTTTTTCAGCGGCGCGAATCACATCCCTGTCTGGCGATTCGCTCAGGAGCAAAAGCGCCAGATGGCCAAGCTCATCATCCTCCTCCATCATAATGTCCAGAAGGATACGTGCATTATCCGGTTCCTTTAAATTAATCTCCTCACTCAGGCGTGGAATATGGTCGAGAGGGGTGCGTTCCTTAAGGAAACGTTTGAGAATTTCACGAATACCTTCCCGTTTTACAAAT
>JAPLSR010000419.1 GCA_026398545.1 Candidatus Sumerlaeota bacterium
AGGGTTATCTCAATGCCGGATTGCCGCCGGAAAAACTTGTCCTCACGCTGTCCACTTATGCCCGCAGATGGTCCGGAACGAATGTTTACAACGGCGTGGGAACATTTAATGCAAATATCGGTTTTACCGATGGCATGTATGATACGACGCTCAATACCAGTTATGTAGGGCCTTACACGAATCATTATGTCACGGGGGATGAGTCCGCGTGGTACACCTATAATAATGGCTCCACTGATTATACAGTGACCTGGGATGATACTGAAACACTGGAATACAAAATCCGCCATGCGCTTGCGCTTCAGGATTCTGCCTACCCGTGGCAGGGACGGCGCATCCGCGGTGTCGGCTTCTGGTCGCTTTACTGGCTGATGGAAACAAGTTCATGGGAGCCCATCAGCGGAACAAGTGTGACCAGAACCCGCATGTATCCGCATATTTATCAGTTGTGCGAGGAAATCTTCAAGACGCCCGGCAATCGGCGCTTTCTGATCGAAGGTTATGAGGGTCTCGACTGGCGCTGGCGCGATCCCAACGAATCGCCTGACACGACCGGCGACACCAATGGCGATTCCGTCCGCTCAATCATCGCAAAACCATCGGGCGCGGGCGCACCCGCAAATTCCACCAACGCCATGAAGGTCACCTTCGATTTCGAGGGTGCGACCAATAATAGAATCTTCTTCCGCCATGAGGTTCTGGCGCATCCGACATCTCATATCGTTGATATCAATGCCGTGGCGGCGGTGTTTGATGCCAATAACGCCATTTCGGTCTATCTTTATACGCCTTCCGCCATCGCCAATTATCAACTCCGCATGGTGGTCATGGATTCCAAGAAGCAGCTGGAGAAGTCCGACCCCTATATTCTAAATGCCTCCGGCTGGCGCCCGATAGAGTGGGACCTGACCAATGCCTCCACGATCCATGGCTATACCACCAGCGAACCCGCCTTTAGCAGCGGCGATGGAATTCTGGACACTGCAGGCGCAGGGGCGCGCGATATCTCTTTCATCGGCTTTATCGTGGAAGGCAACGGGACAACCAATGGTTCAACAGCCTATATTGTTCTTGATGAACTGGCTTACGAGCATCGCAATCCCGGCGGAGAGAATTATGTCATCAATGAGTTTCACTATACCAATGCTTCAAGTCCCACAATCAAGGAATTCATCGAAATTTATGGACCTGCGGGCGCATTCTCATCAAACTTCCAGATCCGCTTCATCGCCGATGACGCCACATCCAAAGTGGTCAGTCTCGGCGGACAATCCATCCCCAACGACAGCGGCGGATATGGATATTTTGTGGTCGGTGATCCCGGCGTGACAAATGTGGATTATACGACGGGATTTTCCGCCAGTGTTGGCGATTTTAAATACAGTCAACCTTCTGCCATCCAACTCTGGGATGCAAGCAACGGAAACGTGTATGACTCTGTGGTTTATATTGCCTTTGGAGGCTTGAAAAACCTGGTTCGCAGACAGACTCTGGGCGTTACCTCCAACGGCTACCCCTGGTGCGGCGATGTTGGACCGGGAACGGATGTTAGCGGCACGACGCCTTACACCTTCGGGCGCTATCCTGATGGAGCGGATACCTTTATTAACAACAAGGATTTCTCTTTCATGCCCGCTTCCCCCGGCGCCGCGAATGGCAATTCCATCACCACTTTCCCGACAAATTATAACTTTACCTCCGCTCCCGCCAAACCCTTTCAGACTTTCCAGAGCTTCACGGTGCAGGACCCGACGAGCGCCGGACTTCCCGCCTCGCCCAGCGGTGGCAACGTCCATCGCTCCTGCGACACCTCCGGCGGAGGCGTAATGTCGGTTATCGGCGATGCCGCTCTTGGCGCAAGTAGTACAGGTTACAAGGTCTCCGGTGAGATTTACATCCAGCCTTCGGGCGATCCGGTGCAATTCTCCGGTATTGGCATCTGCGGGCGGCAGGGAAGCAGTTTCTTCACCAATAACTCATCTCTCCCATCCTATGGTTACGAATCCGGCTACTGGGTGATATATGAGAATGCGAGCGGCGCTACTCTTAATGATGGGCGTCCTGACCATCCCGGCGTCTTTGAATTTGTCTATGCGACAAATGACAACATGGATGTAACTCCCGTTTCGCTTCTGGCATCTAAGACCCTTGCCAATCTCGGCATCACGGCTGGCACATGGACGACCTTCTATATGGCGATTGATCCGAATGCCTCCGCCTCCAACCGTTTGATCGTCAGACTGAACAATACGGACGTTTATCGGGGCGACATCCCGACCGGCGGACCCACATCCGGCGCCTTCCAGGTCGGCTTCCGCGAAAACCATGCCGGCGCTCCTGTCGCAAAAGAAGGCACCTGGATTGACAATGTTACAATTGATAATATCAGCGCAAATACCGCGCCGACACTGACCCACAACTCGCCGCTCACGGTTTCTGAGGCGATGACGGGCACCATCACCTCCACGCTCCTCCAGGCGACGGATGCCGAGCAGGGTCCATCGGAACTTACCTTCACCATCGGCACAGCAACTGCCCACGGCACGCTGAAAAAGGGCGTCTCCACGCTCGGCGCTGGCGGAACCTTCACACAGGCGGATATCAATAGTAGTATAATCACTTACACCCACGACGGCGGCGAAACGACCGCGGATTCCTTTACCTTCACTGTAAGCGACGGTCACGGCGGGGAGATTTCCTCCACGACCTTCAATATCAGCATCACACCGCCGACAGGTGTAGGTGACTGGATAATGATTCACTAAAGCATCGCCACTTTTTGCATACGCCGCCAGAAGGGGGGTTACGATTT
>JAPLSR010000369.1 GCA_026398545.1 Candidatus Sumerlaeota bacterium
AATTACGGAATACCCGCCCAGTTAAATCCCTTTGCGCCATCATCCGCTATGGACACCATGAATGAGGGGTCCGTCAGCGGAGGTCTTCCGTCAAGGACTTACATCGACAGGGCGCGTGAGGTTGGAATCGCACCAAAAGCACCTACTGCCGCCACACCAGCCCCCAGACCGCCGGGGGGGGAGGTGCTGTTAATGGACGAAATGGGTCCCAGAGGCTCTATGAGACCCGGAATGCCCATCGCGCCTGGTCAGCCCCTTGCTCCCGGTGCGCCCACTCCCTCGCCCACACCTAAAATGATACGCGTCTTGACCGGCTCCCGCGTTGAGTGCGCTGTCTATGGAATCCTCCTTGAAGATATCATCTATAAGGATGTCCCCGAATCGGAAAAGGGAAATTATTATGACGACGGGGCACATGGAGGGGACCAGGAAGCTGGAGATGGAACATATACGAACATCACCGTCCGCAAAGATGTTATGAGTCCTGAGGCACACCTCATCTTACGCCGCACCCTCACCCTCCTGAAAAATGTTGAACAGATGGAACCCATGGATTTCTATCGCATGAATGTGGTCACATCTGAGCCGCTCTCCTCACTACCCAAGCAGATTGATGAGGAGCAAGACAGGGATGACATGAAACTGGACGAGTGGAACAAGAAATTTCTGAGAGATTTCAGAATCAGTAGCGACGACCCCAAAAGCGCCTTTTACCCGCTATATGTTCCACCTCCGCCTTCCTATCCTAATGTGCCATTACCGGAAGGGTTCAAACCCGTCGCGCTGGCCACACCAACACCCGGCGGTCCCGGAACAATGGGAATGGAGATTATGGGAGAACCCGGCATGATGGGGGAAGGACCCCCAACAGGTGGTTATTATCGCACACGCGGAAACAGAGGCGTCAGTTCTGGAAGAGGCGAAGGCTTTTGAGCATTTTAATCAAACCTGAAAAGGCAAAAGACATCCTCACTGACTTGAAGAAGCTCTATGATTTATGGAACACTATCAAGGGGTATCTCCTGATGGCGTTCACAAATGAGCCCATCTCCCCGGATGTCGAGGGGAATTTCCTGGATGTCAAAAGTCATACAAGCAAATATTTGCGGGTTGTGGCGGAAAAGATTGACTCTCATCAGTTCCGCTATGACCCTGAAAAGATTTCCCTTCTTTTGCGTCAGGCTATCTCCGTAACTCATTTGCGGAGCCTTCCTATTGCGGATAGGAAGACCCTTTTTGAGCTGTGGCATGAGGTTTATGTTCACTTAAGTCAGGTGCTGGGCGCTTTCCTCTTCATCATGGAAGGCTATCAGCCCCTTAAAAAGGAGAAAAAAATTACCTCCATCGCATCACTCAAGAAAGGCGCCAGCGGGGCAAGAAAAAAGGAATCCAATATTGGTAAGGTCATTGCCGCCCTTGTCGTCATCGGAACAGCAATCGTCATTATTATACTGAGGAGCAACAGATAACAAGAGTGACGGGTCGTTTTGCCAATTTTATCATTGACGTCAATCCATCAATACATAAGAAATTTAAGCGGTGGAGTGACAGTGGAACAAAGCCTGAACCAGGAT
>JAPLSR010000213.1 GCA_026398545.1 Candidatus Sumerlaeota bacterium
TTTCGGCGTGGATGCGTGATACCTTGGAGTCATTCAAGACGATATCACATGTGGTGTCTCGACCGATTGTGAATTTCCGGCGGGTGAGGCTCCACCATTTTTGCTTTCCCTTACTGGTTTGATAAAGGAGTCTCATAAGGAGTCGGACCTTTCGGACCTTTCGGACGATGTTGGACTCACGAACTCACAGTAGCGTTGCCTTTTTAATGCGTTTCAGGTTAAAGACCTTATAAGAGTCGTGTTTTTCGCAGAAGGCATAGACCTTGTCATTATCAAGCGACTCCGGCGCAATGATTTCGGATATCTGTTTTGTGTTTGTGGTGAGGTAGTCAATCTCCATCTGGAAGTCATGTTCCATGGTGAACTCCAGCATGTCCTTGATATTGGCATAGTCGGTTGCCGGGTTGGAGCCGGCGAAGGAATACTTTGTGGGCATGCGGGGTATGGTAGTGGCGAGCAGGCTGGAGAGTTGTTTTTTGTATTTGCTTGTCACGGCGGCGATTTTTTTGTTGAGAGCCCTTTGAAAATGCTTGATGAAGTTCTTGGAGAGCTCCTCGGCGTAGAAATTAATCTGGTAGTAGGTTGAGGGGTCGGGTTTCAGGTGTTCTATCAGGGGCGCCACCCTGTCCTCGGTGAGACTGGAGCCAAATACCTCCTCAATGGATAGTATGAAGCGGAGTGAGGCGATAAGGTAATACAGGTCTTCCCTGGTGATAGTCAGGTGGAATTTCTGGTCAGAGGTGACGTGCACGCGTTCGGAATCCAGCTGTGGCATGAATCCGAGCCTCTGGAGGTCCTTGGCAAGTTTCCTTACATCCACGTTCGGGTTTAAGAGGACGACCTTTTTGTCTATTATGTCCTTGATGGCGTCCTGGATTTTCTTGTGTGAACGCAGGTCTTCAAGCAGTATGGGGTCATCCACGCGGATGTAACCGCCGGAGAAGCCCATGTAAACTTCGCCGTGCTTTTCACTGCATTCATTAATGAGATGTTTGACGGTTTCTGGCAAGCCGGGTCGGCATGCCCCGTCCAGGAATTTGAGGACTTCATCTCCGCGCAGACCCTTATCCATGCCCTCCCGGAGGGAGTCGCGGGTGATGGAGAGGGTGCTCATGACATCGATATTCTTGATGTCGGCGAATTCATTCAATTGATAGAAGGTTCTCAGGTTGAGGTCGGGAGGTGTGATGACATCGAGGTTGGGCTGGACGACGAAGTGCTGGATTTCATATTTCATGGGCTGTATGCCTTCGCGTTGTTTCTTTTTGAAGAGAGAGACGGGGTCAAAGGGGTCTTCCTTTTCGATAATGTGCCTGCCCAGTTCTGTGAGTCTGAAGTAGAATTCGATTTCAAGAGCCTTCTGGTGCTTCCGTTTGATTTTTTTCTGTCCAAGCTGGGGGATATCGAGTGTGCGGTTGCCGAGGCGTTCAACATCCTCCTGGGAGCGAAGACCCAGTGTGACAAGTCCCATCCAGTACATCGTCTCGGCGATGACTGATTCCGCGATGAAGTGGTTCGGGCGATTGTATTTTTCCATAACAAGGTTTGAGCCGCGGTTTGGTATATTGATTTCTATCTGGGGCAGGAGACCCTCCACGAAGGAGATGAAATGCATCCAGCGCCGATGGGGGATGTTGGCGATATTTTTCAGGATAATCTTGCGCAGTTCGGAGATGTTTATGAGATTGTTGGGGAACATCTCGGCATGAACCGTGTCCCCCGCGATATATTCCTCATTCCACTCATTGGTTTCGAGCCAGAACTGGTAGATGTCGCGGTAGCACTGCTGGGAGTCTTCAAGCCAGTTAATGAAGTTGGTGGTGACCTTCCAGACGCCGCCCACGCCCAAGATGAATTTCTTTATGATACAGAAGAGGGCGAGGAAGGAGATGTATTTGATAGTTTTATTGACGGACAGGAAGGGGAGTATCTTTTTCAGGTCATTCTTGCCGATGCCGCCGTTTGAGAGGGTTTTGACAACGCTGCGGTTCAGGTAACTGGCGAAGATGACGAGGTCGCGGGGGAGGAAGTTGGAATTGTCGAGGATGATGGTCGGCGGCGGCTCCTCACTGACAAGGCTTACCGTGTCCAGTTCATTCAGGTTGCGGTTATCCTGCTGGTAATCATGGGAGATGATGAACTCTATGTCCCGTGGTATCATGAGAAGGTTATTGTATTTATTCGGGTCGGGCACGGCGGTGAAGATGAGACCGCTCGAGGCGAGGAGGTTGTTGACGAAGTCCGCCTTGGAATGGTCGTAGCGTTTTTGATATCCCGTCGCAAGGAGGTCGCGGTAGATGCAGACCCCCTTTTTGTTAAGGAGGGTTTCAAAGATAATTTTCTCCTGGCTGGGCAGGGAGGCGACGTATTGTTTCAGATTGGGGGGGTTAAGGAGGAATTTACGTATCAGGAGGAGGAGGTAATTTTTCTTATTGGAGGCGGGTTTGAGTTTCAGACCGTCAGTGACCATGGAGCGGAGTTGCTGAGAAGAGCGGTCTTTGAGAAAGTTGCCGAGATATCCCTCCCAGTAGGCGGGGAGTTCTATTAAGCGGAGATAAGGTTCCGGGACGCCCACCATGAGGGCGCCAACCTCTTCGGTTCTCAGGTCCTCAAAGAAGACAAAGCCCTTTTCAGTCAGGGAATCCACATGAGTTTTGAGTATCTGATGGTCGCCCTGGAAGCAGCGCCACGCCACCTCATCCTCTTCCAGGTCGCCGCCGTGGATGGTGAGGAAGTAGATGAGAATTTTTTCATCCTTTGAGAGTTTTTCAAAAGTGTGGCGGAAATATTGTTCAATCTGGAGGCGGAAATAGAGGTGCTCCATCAGTTTTTTCTGGCGGACTTTTTCGCTCAGGCCCTTTTCGGGGAAGAGCGGTGGCTGCATCTCCCAGAATTCCCGTATTTTTTCCAGCACGGAATAACTGAGGGTTTTGAGGATGCTCATCAGTTTCATAGAAATCTCAACTCCCTGGACTCTTCAATTTTTATCCAGAGTTATGGCTACATAATGCATTATTGAGGCAATATAGTGCAACAACAATTATTCCCTTTTCAGTTTTTCAGCCAGGTCCTCCATGCTTTCCAAAGATATTATGCGGTATCGATATCCCTGTTCTGTGAGGAACAGTTGGCGATTAGCGGCGAACTCCTGGTCCTTGGAGCCTTTTGTTACAAGGGAATAAAAGAAAGCGAAGTTGTCTTCCGCCTTCGGGCGGAGGATGCGTCCGAGCCTTTGCGCCTCCTCCTGGCGGCTGCCAAATGTCCCGGAGACCTGGATTGCCACATTGGCGTCGGGCAGGTCGACTGCGAAGTTGGCGACCTTTGAGACGATGAGACGTTTAAGTTTGCCGGTTTTGAATTCGCCATAGATGCGCTCTCTTTCTTTGTTGGGTGTCTTGCCGGTTATGATGGGGGCGACGAACCGTTTGGCAATGATATCCAGCTGGTCGAGATACTGACCGATTATCAGGATATTATCCTCTTTGTGGTGGGCGATGAGCTCATTGGCAACTTCAATCTTTGCGGGGTTTTCCGAGGCGATGCGGAACTTTGCCTTGGAGTCCGCCACGGCGTATTTGAGGCGGTCTGCCTCCGGCAATGGGATGCGGATTTCCGTGCATAGCGCCTTGGCGATCCACCCCTGCTTTTCCAGCACCTTCCATGGGACATCGAACTTTTTTGGACCTATGAGGCTAAAGACATCATCCTCTTTTCGGTCCTCGCGCACCAGTGTTGCCGTCAGACCGAGGCGTCTTTTTCCCTGGATTTCCGCCACGGCGCGGAAGACGGGCGCGGGCAGGAGGTGGACCTCGTCATAGATGATAAGTCCCCAGCTCTGGAGATTGAAGAGATTCATGTGGATGAAATCCTCATCCTTTTTGCGGCGGTAGGTGAGAATCTGGTATGTGGTGATGGTAATGGGTTTTATATTTTTGAATTCGCCACTGTATTCGCCGATGTTTGCGGGGGACAAGTCTGTTTTATCGAGGATTTCATCGCGCCACTGGCGCAGGGCTGTGATGTTTGTGCAGAGGACGAGGGTGTGTTGCTTGAGGCGCGATATGACGGCGATGCCGATTATGGTTTTACCCGCGCCGCAGGGCAGGACGAGGACGCCGCTGCCGCCCCGGCTTGTCCCTCCCGCGTAAAAGATGTCCATGGCATCCTGCTGATACATCCTTAGTGTGAATGGGAGACCAGAGTGGGTGACGCTCAGGAGATTTATATCCAGGTGCTCACCCTCCACATATCCCGCGAGGTCTTCCACAGGAAAGCCGATTTTGATGAGCGCCTGTTTCAGCCGCCCTCTCATGCCCTTTTTGATTATGATATTATTCTTGTCTAACTTTGCCTCTATGAAGGGTTCCATCACCTTGTTGTAGGTGAGTTCTGTGATGAGAGCCTCATCGAGGGAGAGGAGAAGTAAATTATCCGATGCCTCATGTTTCAGGAGTTTCAGCCTGCCGTAACGCTGGACATAATCCTTGATGTCCTGGATGATATTCTGAGGCACATCATACTTGGAAAATTCTAACAGGGAGTTGATGATTTTATCCGCAGTCATGCCGGCGGAGGCGGCGTTCCACAGGGAGAGGGGCGAGATGCGATAGGTGTGGAAATGTTCAGGGCTTTTCAGGAGCTCGGCGAAGAGCGCAAGGGCATCCCGCGCCTCCTCAAAGCGGGGATTATCCGTTTCAAGGAGGATACTACGGTCTGCCTGGACGACCACGGGGTTTTGAGGATTAAAGCTCATACCGCTCTTTTTTTATGCACGCCGACAGTTTGATGCCATGCACCCGGATTCAGCCTTCGTAGCCATGCTCCGTTGCGTCGGCGACTTCGGCGAAGCAGGCTGTTGAAAATATTGAAGTTGCTACAAAGGGAGACTTCACCACATGTTAAAATCACTACAAATTACTATAGTGGCGGGATATTTGTCAATATAAAATCGTATCTATGTAATGCGTGAGAGAGCTTTTAGAAATGAAATGTTTTGGGGCGGGGTAGTATTTTCATTTTTTGCATGAAATCGCTTTTGTTGATTTGTTTCGGCCAATCGAGATTAATAGATATATCCATTTTATTCTGGGAGTCTTTATGAATATTAATGGCTTTCAATTTCTCCAGACTGAGCAGATCACGGATGTAAGCCTTAAAAGGGCTTTTTAGTGTTTTATAGGTCGTCTCGATTAGTTTATATAATTCAATTATTTCTGCATGATTAACATCCAGTAAAATTTTCAGAATTTCCATCTGGCGCTGGCCAATAACACGCTTGCGTTCGGATTTAAGGTTTCCGAAGAGTTCAAACATGATGTTTCTGAATATTGCTTTTGCGGCATGGTTTTGAATCTCCGCACCAACGCGCCTTGTCTGGGAGATGATGCCCTTGAGGGCAAACTTGAAAAAGGAATTCAGGTTAAAATTATTTCCTCGAACGTCGCTCAGTGCATTTAAATAGGCAGATTTTTCCTCATAATAATAATTTGACATGGCAATGAAGCAGGTGTTGTGGAGTCCGGCGCGCTGGAGCATGAGGGCTTCGAGAGCGCGCGCGGTGCGACCGTTCCCGTCCTGGAATGGATGTATGGTGGCGAAGTGATAATGAACAGCAAGTGCTTGAAGGATGGGAGGGTGTTTCTTGTATTCCCGATTGACGGCCTCCACAAACCTGTTAAATGCGGCTTCACATTCCTCTCCGCCCTCTGCGCCGCGATGACGGGGCTGACCAAATGTTACATCCTGGTCCTGTCCGCGAAGCCTGCCGGGCTCGCAGTGATCGTCATCGGCGCCGGTAATAATCCGACGATGAATTTCCCTGATCAGGTCACCCGTGACGGGCAGGTCATGTGGCAGGGTTGCAATCCAGCGGTATGTCTGGCTGGCGGCATGGGCTTGTCGCTGGGAGCGCGTCATTAATTGTTCCGGGGATTCAGACAGGGCGATGTCAAGTTCGCGTTCTGTAAAATCTGCACCCTCAATCCGGGAAGTGCCCGCCACCTCGCGCTTCCATTCCATCTTCTGAAGGGATTCAACCCAATCTTTTTGATAGGGAATTTTTTGTAATGATTTAATTTCTATTTCCGCCTCGATGCGTTCTTGAATAATCTCCAAAATGTCATATTTGATCCAATGTTCGGGTATCTGGTATTTGATTATTTCTAATTTCATTTCCATAGAATTTCCCAATATCATTCTATAATATGATGAAAATCAGAAGTATATATATAGCTCATTCATTTTCATTGTCAATATCATTTCAATATTATTTCAGGTGCGTTTATCATTTTTCGACCAGCTGGTAAAGTTCGCATGCGGAACCGCCCGGCACTTTTTTGAAATAACGTTTCAGGAGCAGCATGAGCGAGGGGTGTTTCAATGGCACTGTTACGGCAATATGCGTTACGCCCATTTTTTTTATTTCATGGAGTATATCTTCCGGTGCGACATTCTGTCTTTCCCACCAGTTAAATTGAAACAATCCCGCCTGAATGAAACGCCGCCTGAGCCATCGTCCGGTGGATAAAATCTCAATATCATAAAGGAAAATCCTGCCGTTGGGAGGGACAGAATTATTCAGGAAACGTCCGGAACTATTCTTTTCCTGGACAAGGATATAGGGAACAAGCATTTGTCGCGAGAGGGCTGTCCAGGGATATTCTGCCGACTCCAATATGCGGAGGTAATAGTTTCTCCCCGCTATGAGAAAGAGGAATACCATCCCCGCAATCATGACAAGCCGCGTCGCCGCCTTGTGTTTTTTTGCAAGATTTGTTATAATATACGCTGGAGCAAGAGCAAATAGGGCGTAAAATCCCTGAAACCACCGCACCTGCACATTGCTGCCATAATATAGCAGAAAAACCTCCATGAGGAAGAGGATGCCCCACGGGAGGCGCTCTTTTTTCAAAAGGAGCGACCACGCAAAAAGTGCAGGTATGACCACTAATGCAATGATGGGCATCCAGGCGGCATCCCATGCGAGGAGGGGAAAGATTCCCTCCATCCTGACCCACGTTTGCTTCATTATATCAGGTATGGGCAGACCATGCATATTGTGCAGTATGCGCGCCGATTGGATGAGGTCAGGGTGTGTCGGGAAGAGTTTCAGGAAGAATGGGTAAACGGGATTTAGCGTCAGGAGGGCATTTTTTATCATCCACGGCAGGAGGGGCAAAAAGACGCCCGCTCCGTAGCAGATGAGGTTGCGGGTCGCCGACGCGCCATAGCTCTGGCGACGGAGCGGGGATTTTTTGTTTGTTAGAAGGGAGGTCAGGATGGCGAGTGGGAATATCACGAATGCCGCAACGCCCATGAGGAGTTTTACCGCCACCGCCCCTCCCGCACATATCCCTGCAAGGAGCAGCCAGGGTTGCTCCCAACCATCCCGCCAGTGGAGGAGCGCAAGAAGCGCCGCTATAAGAAAAGTCCCCGTGGAAAGGTCAACGAGCGATGTTGGCGCCCATTGCATAACGAGCGGCATTGAGATAAATAAAAACACAGCAATGAGCCCCGCGCCCCGTCCCGCCAGTTTTTGCCCGGCAAGATAAAGCCCAACGCAGGTGAGAAGCGTCAGGGCAAAGCTCATCATGACACCCGCCTGCTCCTGCCCGAACCTGATTGCAGTCATATAAAACATCTCAATCTGCAATGGGTAATTGTAACAGAAGCTGATTGGGACCCGCCTGATGCACCCCTCCTGTGCGTAATAGTTGGGAACGGTGAGATGATATAAATATGCATCGCCTGAGACGTCCGGTATGAGGGCATGGAGGAAGATTAGCAGGATGAATGGAGAGATGAGGAGGAAGTTAAATAATTGATAATTGACAATTGATAATTGACAATTAGTTGAAAGGCGCGAGGGCTGGGGCTTTGGTAATGAGATGCGATGTAGGGTTATGATTCCAAGGATAATCCCCATTGTGAGCACCGCGGCAAGGACGCCCTGTTGCAGCAAGCCCAGCATTCCCACCAGCAGAAAGAGGTCGCCCAGCACAAGAATCCCCGCCACTCCGGAAAAGAGGAGTATGTAAAGCCGCGCGGACATGAGTTTTATAAATCCGCTGAGATGAAGCACGAAAAGTCCGTATCCGAGTGATGAGAGAACGAGGATGAAAAACAGGGGCAGAATGCGGGTTATGGAATACT
>JAPLSR010000316.1 GCA_026398545.1 Candidatus Sumerlaeota bacterium
AATACCGTTCGCCAGTGAGCGCTCGTCAGCCTTCACGCGGGAGACCTTGGAACGAATCTGGGCCTCCAGGAAGTTCGGAATAGCAATGGCCGCCAAAATGGCAATAATGGCAACGACGATCAAGAGCTCAATCAGGGTAAAGCCCTTCATTCTCTTCATACTTATCCCTCCTTTCAGACTAATTTATTTTCACTCCGCGGGATTCTCCGCAGAAAACACTTTCATAAATACTGAAAAAGTCTTTTCCCTGTCAAGGAAAATTTAACATATATTGAAACGTTTTTATATATGACTTAAAATCCTGACAACAACACCTATAACTACCAACGCCGCCAAAAGCTTCAACCACCGCCGAACTGTCGCCGCCGCCGCCCCCCTCGGATTGTCATGGTCGTTCATCCCAAGTACAAATGCCACAACAAATGAAAGATACAATAAAGAAACCAGGTTCAGCATACCCATTGTCATCCCTTGCCACCCTGCTCCATCCACCTGCGGGACGAAGCCTTCGGCGGAGGAACATGATGCTCAATAGACTGGCCATCCCTCCCCGCCCTGTACCGGTCATAAAAGTTTGTCACTACAAAATAATTCATCGCACCCGATACCAGAAGATAAAAACCACCCAGCTCATACATGGCTTGTGTCTGCTTTCCGGCAAGAAATATAATCAACGGACCGGGCGTCATGTGGGCTGTCAACAGGCGCTTTGCCCAGAGTACACCCGTCAGGCTCGCCATGCTCACAAGCCCGTTGCCAAGTTGTATGATAAATGAAAGCATGCTGATAATGCCTCCCCCGCTCGCATCAAATATCGGCGGGACAACACTCCCTTTCAGACACAATCCGATGAAAAAGGTTCCCTCTATGACAATAAATAAGATGAATGCACGGACATACCGCCTCCGGCGAAAATATCCCAATCCGGGCACAAACCACCCACCTATGATATCCAGAAGCACAATTTACCTCATTTCTTACTTAAAGCCTGTCCGAAACCCCATCTGGAGCTTCCGCTTTTGCGGGTTAGAAAGTCCGCCGCGGCGGTCGGAACTCCCAACAGCTAATAAATAAGGTTTTCTATTAAGCCCTCATATAATAAACCCTCATTTCCCTATGAGAAAGAATGAAGACATGTCAACAAAAATTGGGCTCCCACCCCATCCGCAAATTCATTAAATAAATACAGCTCACGTCTTCCCCACAGTTGCATTGCATGGTATTATGGTGAATTTGATTGTCTTCTCTCAATGTAACCATTGACTTTGTCGAGCCGCCGCCCGATATTCAATGGTTACATTGAAAGAAGACAATCCCTGTTTATTCTAAATCTTTCACCAGCGAATGACTGTGCACCCATTTACACATTACTCAAAAAAAACGCTCCTTGTATTCCTTCTTGTCTATCTCTTTTGTGTTGTCTTCTATATCCTTTTATTCCTCCACGACCCGCACATAGATTTCGTGCCGCTTTACATAGTTGGCAACCTGTGGCGCACCGGCGGTCCCCCATGGTATTATGACTATCAGATTCTCGACCAGGCATACTTCGCCGAAACGGCTGCGAAGACCTGGCGCCCAGGCTATATCCTTACCACACCAAAATATATTGATGATTATGCCGTCAAGTTAGGCTTTCAATCTAAATATTCCACCACATTATACCTATACTTCCCCACCTTCATACCTGTATTTTCCCTCTTTGCCCTCCTCCCATACAACATGTCCGCAAACATCATGATGGCGCTTTCCATCCTTGTCATCATGCTTATCATAAAAATTATTATTTCTAAAACAACATCCGCCGAAGCTTCAGCGAAGGCGGGCGCCATCGCCATCCTCATCATCCTTTTCTCCAATCCGGCGCGCATGGCAATCGGATGGGGACAATTCACCCCTTACCTCTTCGCATTAACCTTTATGAGCCTTTATCTTGAGGAGAGGTCGCTGACGAGCCATAGCTTCAGCGACGGAGCGGGGAAATCCATCGCCGCAGGTCTTCTCCTTGCAGTGGCGGCATGGTGCAAATTCTTCCCCGGACTCCTCATCCTGTATTGGCTCTTCAGGAGGGATTTCCGCTCTATTGCCGCATTTCTCGCAGGATGTGCCCTCATATTTGCAGCCGGGTTTGTCATGTTTGACCGAGCGGTGATTCATGCCTATTTTGAACTGCTGAAGGTCATGGGGAGGGGTGTGACCTTCTGCGCTGCAAACCAGTCCATTGAGGCATTCTTCATGCGGTTCCAGCATCCAATCCAGCAGATGCTGGGGATTGTAACCTATTCCGCCCCAGGCGGATTAAAAATTATTGCCCTCATAATCAAAGCCCTCATAATCTTTTCATGGTTTTCCCTTATTATGCGGCTTAAAAGTCGGGAGAAGGTCGGGGGGGCTCCCAATCATAACACAATCATTGCAGGATACTACCTCATGGCGGTGATGATTATGCTCCTGCCCATCTCCTGGACGCATTACTATCTGTTCCTGATGCCCCTGACCTTCTATATGCTTGATTTGTTCAGGGATAAACAGTTAAATATACCGGTCTTAATGAAGGTGGTGTTCGTCATTGCGGTGATATTTACATTTTTTCCGCCGGGGGCTCTCAGTCTCAAATACGTTGCCGATTTCATGAACGCCACCATCGGCAAGAAGGTTTCCGTGAATGTGGTGAAATTCCTCTTTTCATCCCATCTTGTAGGCGGGTTGGTGATGCTTCTCCTTGCGCAACTCACCCTTCGCTATCATATTAATAAATCTCGGGGGTAAAATCTCGTCAGGTGCCGGCGCCGACCTGCTCGCCGAACAAGTTCTTTGGCAGGCGAGGCCAATCACGGCACTGCAATTCCGCCTGAGGCGGATAGAATTAATTACCAATCAATTCAAGCTCATGAAGACTGAACCGGTGGAGTCTGTGCCGCCGTCACACTTGAGCTCCACCCGCAGGACGTATGTCGCCCCCGGCACATATGTCCCCAGATTCAGACGATAGGTGTTATTCCATTGGTCGGTGCCGCTCCAGCCCTTATGGTCGTCCGTCACCGCCGGCGCACCATTTACAAGAAGCGAAACGGCGCCCGTCTCCACTGCATGTCGCCCTGTCTGATACAGGACGTAAATCTCGATATTTCCCGCCGATTCAAGAATTGGGGTCACATCAAAACTCAAGGGTGTAAAACTTCCCATGGAGACCTGCCCCGGCGCCCAGCCCCCCACGCGCACACCTCGCTTTGTCTTCTTCAAATCAAGGACAAAGGTATTTGTGGCACCCGGCGCAAGTGTCACCCAGTCTGTCTCCCCATGCCACTCGCCACCGGTCGACATGAATGTCGCCTGATATTCCCCGGCGAACATTGACACCACATGGCGGGTCTGTTGGTCCATCTTCACACGGTAAAAGCCATACCGGGTGCCGCGCTGGCGCGGAGATATCACCAACTGACCCGGAGAAAATTGCACACCCTCCGGAAATGATAAAACAATATCCGCCTCAACGATGTTAAGGTCAATATCGCGAACCTGCTCGGAAGGAAATTCAGGGATGGTAAATGGTTCCGGCTGACCTCCGGGGTTATTCAGTCCAACAAGACGGAGATACGTCAGTCCCGGCTTTAACGTCGTCTTGTAATACCCATCGGGAGTCACATTTACCCAGCCGCTTCGCGAATCGCCCTCACCAATAAATTCCACACTAATCGACTCCTTGGGCGGCTCGCCATTGACCCTGATATTGCCGGACATCTGGATATTGCCGGAAAAATCGAAATTTACCTCGAGCTCCCTGCCCGGCTCCAAATCTATCGTCCGTGAATCCCTCAGCCGCTCCTTATCATAAGCCCAGAGATAGTGCGCGCCCGCCGGAAGCCCCTCAAAACGATAATTCCCCTGGGCATCAGTCACGGTCTCCTGGTTAAGCCACCCATCGGCATTTACGCGCTGTTCTGAAAGAAGGACGCGAACACCCTCTAACGTCTTCCCATCCGCGCCGAGCACCTTTCCAAACACCACGCCCCCCTTCAGCATGACAATCTCAACCGGCGTAGGGTCGGCATCATACGGAACAATCACATCCACAGCCATAGGGGTGCGGAAAGTCTCCTTGCGCGCCTGGACTGTGTAACGTCCGGGCGGCATCCCCTCAAATATGAACCCGCCTGATTCATCCGTTGCCGCAGTTGGAAATACAAACGGTCCCTCAGGCTTGGGAAAGCGTCCAAAGCCCGCGCTGGGCGTTACAAATTCAATATTCGCCCCCGCCACAGGCGCACCGCCAGCCGTATTCATGACCACACGACCACTTATACGGCGCCCCCCATCCATCGCCACATGGATAAGCATGTCCTGTCCGCCTGAGGCGGACTGAAAATCCGTGGAGCCTCGGAGGTCTGTCGGTTTCCCATCAGGCGACATCACCGTAACCTCCACATGCCAGGTGCCACTGGGTAGCTCAGTGAGAGATGTGCGGCCATCCCGGCTTTCCACAAGGACATTCTGCTTCTCTGCGTCAATATAAAGCTCTCCGAACCCCATCTTTTTGAGGAGACGATATGCGTAAAATTCCACAGGCGTGCCGTCCAGATTCCACGTCACCTCGAGAATAACACTGTTAGAGCGCTTTAAAATAAAGGTTTGTTCCCCATCAAACATATTAACGGCAGTGCGTGTCTCAGACTGATATTCAGGGTGGGAAACGGTCAGGGTTGCAATGGCGCCACCGGACGGAACACCACTTATCTTAAACCGACCGCTGTCATCTGTTGTCTGCACCTTCGGCGCCGTGTTGGAGATGACTGCCTCCACCTTCGCACCTGCCACGGGCATCTTCTCCTCATTCAGAACAATCCCCTGCACTAATTCCCCTTCCCTGAGCATTAAGTCCTTTGTGATGGACTCCTCCCCATCCCGAACAATAAACGAAACTATCTCCGAAGGTGTAAAGTTGGAATCAGGCGGCGGCATGGCGCGAATACCCAAAGCACCAGTGAGGGAATGATACAGGGTATAATGTCCCCCCTCACCCGTCACTACCTCCACGCGAGACTGCGCATCACCTCCGCCAGGAAACAATATAACCTTCGCACCCGCCACCGGACGACTTGTGGGGTCGGATACCAATCCAGTGATGACACTCCCTCTCGCAGGAGTCGGCGTTGGGGCGATGGTCTCTTGACGGTGTGTTTCAGTGATGCGCCTGTCAGAAGAACCGGTGCGTGGCATTAATGAGGATAACCAATTCCCCAAATAGGCAAGGGGAGGTGAGGGATAACCCGTCCTGGGTGAGCGAGGGGTTCCGGGGCGAATGGATGAATGACCGGCGATGCCAATACTTTCAGTGCTCCCCGCACCGGTCGTGGATAGCCCCGTCCTCACGCCCTCTCCAGTTATACCCGACTCTGTGGACGTGTCTCCAGGGCTCTTCACGGCGGGCGCCGCGCCCCTCTCATGTCCTGTCCGCCAGAGGCGAATGAGCACAGACACACCCCTCCACCCGCCACCATAAAAATGAAAAACAACGGATGATGCGGCTGCGAGTAATACAACAAATAAGGCAATTATGAGGGCTTTATATTTCATTCCTGAATGATAATTACAACGTATGCGAAGCGCCTGTCAAGATAATGACACGTTTCATAATAAAACTGTTCCCTCATTGCAAAAAAAAAGAAAAAACCCGCCGGGATTTTCCCCCGACGGGCTGAGGAATTCTTTGCACCTGAGTATGCGCGCCCGGCAAATCCTACCCGCGTTCACTGCCTCCAGAGAGCTCGTCCTTCAACTCCTCCTCGGACGAACCCACAGTGGACTCAAACTTGTTGTCAATCTTGCCCTTGATCTCATTGATGCTGCGCGTGAGGGCTTCCTCATAGGCTGCCAGGACCTTCCCTTCGATCATGCCGCGGGTCTCATTGTTCAGGGGATGTGCGATGTCACGGAATGTCCCATCGTTCATCTTGCGGCTCGGCATCGCCACAAAAAGCCCCTTCGTGCCCTTGATGATCTTGAGGTCACTGACAATGAAGCATTCATTAAGAGTGATAGTTGCAAACGCCTTCAGTTTCTCGTCCTCCTTGCTGAAAGGACGTACCCTGACCTCTGTCACTTCCAATCCTGCCATCGTTTCGTCACCACCTTCCTTTGATGTGTCCCTCGCGGATTCAGTCCGCGTTGTCAAAAACCACACCCTTCTGTGTCGGGCGGGTTATTGCCGAATAAGAATAACGCCGCCTCATGAGCGCGGCGAGAGGAGCCAAATCAACATCAACCGGGGCATACCCACACACCGCAGAACCGCTACCCGTCAGTAATGCCGCATCACAACCTCCCCACACGAGCATGTCCCTGATTTCCTTCAATACGGGATAAACCCCTGCCAGAGTCTCCTCAAATCTGTTATATAACATCTGCCAGAGTTCATCAACCTTTTCCCCGGCGAGGGCTCTGACAAGGTCGTCGGAGCGCCGTTTATCCTGACACTCCTCAATCCGCAGTGCTTCATAAGCGCTCTTTGTCGGAATGCCGAAACCGGGATAAACGACAAGCGCCTGAAAATCCACACACCGGCGCACAGGTGTCAGAATCTCCCCCCGTCCCGAGGCAAGGGCGGTCCCGCCGCTCAAGCAAAACGGCACATCCATCCCAATCTCAAGCGCAAGCGTCCGGAGTTCCTCATCCCCAAGCCCCAATTGAAAAAATCTGTTGAATCCCAGAAGGGCTGCCGCCGCATCGGCGCTGCCTCCCCCCAGACCCGCCCCCTGCGGAATCTTCTTTTCCAAATGCACACACACGCCACCCATGCGGTCGGGCGAGCGTCGCAACAGCAACTCATAAACCTTCCAGATAAGATTCCTCTCGCCTGCGGGTACAGGCGAATCGCTCAACGTAAGTTGAATTCCCTTATCTCCCTTTTCAAAGAACAACTCATCGAAGAGCTCAACACTCTGAAAAACCGTGTCAAGCTCATGATAACCATCCTGTCTCTTTTCAAGAACCTCCAGAAACAGGTTAATTTTTGCATGAGCCCGAATTTTCATTATCAAGTTACACTTAAAAAGAAACCCGCCGGACAAAAGTCAAGCCCAAATATAACACATACCGCGTAATTCAGACCTTTTTAATCCAGAGATGAATAAACAAGTATAAAACTCCCGCTGGTTTGATGAGATAATATGAAGTCTCTAACAAAAAATAAATGGTTAGACTATGTGGATACAGGGGATTGGTTTCCGGTCTTCCGAAAAAAATCCAGAGAGATGGCATGGCAAGGAGGATATAAATCACAAGGGCAGGACGTCCTGTAATGTTTTCCCTCGCCACAAGTAATGCAAAAAGTGGCAGGAGCATGGTGTAATGATGCTCCCATGTGTCATAATACCAGAAGAACCAGGCGAGGGCAAAGAGGGTCAGGATGATTATCGGGTCACGACCCTTATCCCTTACCGCCATCCACAAAAAGGGAATTGGGAAAAGTATCACAAGATATAAAATATAATGCGCCCAGTATGGGACCGGAATTTTTCCCTGTGAATCTCTTCTCAGATATAAAAGTCGGCACAGGGCAACAACTCCCCTCTGCACTCCCATACTGCCCCAGTAAAGTTCCGGCGGCTTTGGCGCAGCGTCGCTTTTATCGCCCGCATGTATCCCGCTTCCGGCAAAAAGTCTTCCCGCAATCCCCTGTTCGTAAAACAATTTTAAATCGGATGGAAAAATAGCAAAATAAATAATCGTTGTGAGCGCAAGAAGGACAATCCAGCAAATGGGGCGCCGGAACTGCTTCCTGAAAAAGAAATAAAGGGCAAATGGCAGCGAATATGCCTTCACAAACAAAGATACGCCCCACCAGTCCGTCGCCCGTTTCCCATTTCCCGACAAAATCCCCGTCGCCACACATAACCATAGAAACCCCATGAGGAATGAAAACTGTCCAAGGTAATACTCGATATGTATCGGATAAAAAGTCAGCCAGGCGCAAATGACATAAAAGCCCGTCCGGGGTCGTCTGACATGACGCAGGGTCAATGCGATTCCCAATAATAACAACGCCTCATTGAATGCCACCCAGAATTTATATGAAGATTCGGGCGGGAAGATATTCAGGAATACCGCCAGCGAGTAAGCGATAATGGGCGGATAACGGAACGTTGCCACATACGGCGCGCGCATACGGGATTCTGAAAGAGGCAACCGGTTCATCTCCGGCTGAACGTGATAAACCGGTCTCCCCAGAAGCGCCTGATGCCCAGACTCGTAAACCGCAAAAAAATCCCCTCCGCGAGCCAGCCATCCATGCGTGTCCCAGGCGAACGGACGCCAGAAGCCGAAAAACCGGCTCCCATAATTCCCACGATTGGAGACGGAACACAAAAGAGATAAATGAAAAAGAAAAATTAATGGGAGGACGACTTTCTGCCAGGTTGCAAATGATTTCCAGAATAATCGATAATTGATAATTGGCTGATGGCGCTGTGAAAGGTCGCTCATTTCATTCAGGGTCTGCCAAATACCTCGACTGGGGCTTCGCTCCTTGCCTTCTGGTAAAAATTCTCAAGCGCCCGCTCTTTCTTCTCCTGCATAAGCCTCTCAAGAATTTTTCCCCTGACCTCGGGCAGTGGGGTGACACTGCGCGGAGTCTCGCCCGTCTTTTCAATTATGTGATATCCGAGGTCGGTCTTGACAATGCCGGAACGCTCTCCCACCTTCAGGGGAAAGGCGGCGTCCTCGAATTCCTTGTTATACGTCCCGCGCTCAAAGGGGGAAAGCCGCCCTCCCTGGTCGCGCGAGACATGGATGGAAACATCCCGCGCCACATCGCCGAAATCCTCTCCTGCCCCAAGGCGGAGAAGCGCCTTCCGGGCGCTCTCCTCATCGCTGGTAAGGATGTGGCGCACCTGTATCTTTGCCTCTTGTGTGAATTCCTTGATATGCTCACTGTAATAATTTGCAATCTCCTCCTCGCTGACGGTTATCTTTTCCATAAGGACATTTCTCAGGATATAATCCAGCAGGAGACTTTGCCTCTCCTTTTCCACGTGGGCGAGAAAAATGGGGTCTTTATCAATCTTCTCCCTCTCGGCAAACCTCTGCACAAGCTCGTCAGAAATCATCCTGTTCAGATACTCATCGCGAGTGAGAACTTTCTCCTTCTCCGGGTCCGCAATGAGGAGATACAGGTCGTAGCGCTTTTGAAATTCCTCATGCGATATCTCCTTCCTGCCAATGCGGACGAGGGTTTCACTGCGAGGCGGTATCTCCGGTGCGAGCGACTGACGTCCGGACGGCGCGGAAGTTGAAACCTCAGTCTTTGGTGATGGAACAGGCGCTGGTATCACCGACACCTTCTTCCCCGCAGGCGTCTCCTTCGCTTTACCCGATATCCATGCGCAGTGCGTCATGAGCGCCATACCGATAAGAATAAGAACAATGACTAAGGAACGCGGCATCATGTGTGGCAACATCCTTTACCCGACGCGGGATATAATAAATCGCACAGGAGAGTTAAAAGAAATATGATATTCCCGTGCGGTTTAATAGTGAAATACAGGCATTGTATGGCTGTGCGCAAGGGGAAAGTGTCCCCTCCGCCCGGTGAATAATACAGGGGCAAAAAGAAGCCGGGATTTTTTATAACTCCGGGTTTTTTATAAAAATCAAAATGTCAGATAGTCATCAATTATACATTCCCCAATATTTGGCATCCGAAACAGGTTTTGGTGTCGGTGTTGGTGTTGGTATAGGCATTATTACTCCTGGATATTCGTCAGCACCGATGTCATATTCTGCCAGTGGACCATTGTTATCTATACCTAAAACATCCATTGGACGTGGTTCTCCATCAAAATCAATATTTGGCACATCTTGGTCATATCCCGCATCAATACAAGGAGAGGCTAACTGCAAATGATAGTCGTAAATCTTATATGTATCGCCGATTTGTGCAATAGCGGTAACATTGTCCCAGACCGTCATTGTCGTTGCAGTATTACTAACGATAACAAATTGAAGATTCTGTTTGGTATCAGGATTAAGGAGCCTGTTGGCGTGCTCGTTTACCGTCCAGGCGGCAGAATTGTTAGTGAGAGTAGTCTGAAAGGTGGCGGAATTATAGACTGGTGCGGCAGTCCAGCTGCCGCCACTCAAAGTATCGCCGACAAATAGTGGGTTAAGTCCGATGTTATTACTGCACTCGGCAATCGCAGAATCCATCGCGGCGACACTCGTGTAAGGTGTAGTGCCTTCATCATAATAAACCCCATCCGGATTGCCGTAGAAGTCATTGTAGCTGACCATAGGGTCGCTATTCGTATCTTTCTCGTAGATGTCATACTTATTATTGTTGTAAAAAATAGTGTTCCTGATTTTGGGCGACGAGGAGGTGGAGCAATAAATCCCGCCGCCCCAGAAACCTGCCGAATTTCCCGAGATGGTGTTGTTGGTGATTGCGGGCGAGGAGGAGGAGTAGCAATAAATCCCGCCGCCCCAGAAACCTGCCAAATTTCCCGATATGGTGTTGTTGGTGATTGCGGGCGAGGAGTAGGCGTAGCAACAAATCCCGCCGCCGTAGCCGTTGGTTGCCGAATTCCCCGAGATGGTGTTGTTGGTGATTTCAGGCGAGGAGTTGGAGCAACAAATCCCGCCGCCGGAGCCTGCCGAATTTCCCGATATGGTATTGTTGGTGATTTCAGGCGAGGAGGCGAAGCAATAAATCCCGCCGCCGTTGCCGTCTGCCGAATTTCCCGAGATGATGTTGTTGGTGATGGGGGGCGAGGAGAAGTCGCAATAAATCCCGCCGCCCCAGGCTGCCGAATTTCCCAAGATTATGTTGTTAGTGATTGCGGGCGAAGAGT
>JAPLSR010000274.1 GCA_026398545.1 Candidatus Sumerlaeota bacterium
TGTGCGAGTTTCTGGATGAACCTTTTGCCGACCCCTCCGTGATTCCGACCTATCTACTTTCTGAATTCACACGGAGACACGTGACGGTTGCGCTTGATGGCGATGGCGGCGATGAACTGTTTGCCGGCTATGACCCATTTCTGGCGCATTATGCGGCGAAGGTTCTGGGCATCCTGCCTCAGCCTTTCATTGCCGCACTTCGCAGACTCGCAGACCTCTTCCCCGTCTCCACGCGCAACATCAGCTACGATTTTATGATTAAACAATTCCTGGCGGGCATGAGATATGATGATGGGAAGCGGCATTTTGCCTGGCTGGGTTCCTTTATGCCCGAGGAGCAGAGGGAACTCCTTTCCCCCGAGGCGCTCAGCCGGGTGTCGCTGGAGAACACTTATGACATCATTGACAGCTACCTTGCCCAGATTGAAAGGCATGAAGACCTTGACGGCATTATTTACCTTTACTGCAAGCTCTATCTCCAGGATGATATTCATGTGAAGGTGGACCGCGCGAGCATGGCATGCGGTCTTGAGGCGCGCGCCCCCTTCATGGATTTTAATGTTGTGAATCTCCTATGTAGTCTCCCGAACAGGTGGAAACTACACGGCTTCACAACCAAATATCTCTTCAAGAAGGCGATGGAGAATTTCCTTCCGAAAGAGGTTATCCATCGCAGGAAGAAGGGGTTTGGCATCCCGATAACCGAGTGGTTAAAGGGGCCGCTGAAGGCGACCCTCCTTGAGCTCCTCAGCGAAAAACGCCTGAAGGAGCAAGGGATTTTCAATCCTGACCATGTGAATCTCCTCCTTCGCCAGCACTTTGAGGGAAAACGCGACAACAGAAAGCGCCTCTGGACACTCTTCATGTTTCAGAAGTGGTGGGAGCAATATCATTCATAAAGGGCTATTGTGAATAAGAAAAAGGACAGGCCGAAACCTCCGAAGGAAATCATCAAAAAGAAAAAGCCAGAATTCAGCTGGAGGGAATTCAAAAAGCGGCATTCCTATGTGCTCCTCCTCATTTTTGTGGGGATTCTTCTGAGATTCGTCACACTGTGGAGGCAGGGCTTGTGGATTGACGAAATGTGCACCTGGAACCAACAGGCGCACCGCCCTGTTCGCCCTCATACTTCTGGTCTTTTCGCCCATCAACATCTACTATTCCCAGGATTCCAATTATTATGGACTGATGATGGGACTGTCCACCGCCTCGATTTATTTCCTTTTTCTTTTTATCAACCGGTATAATCCCATCTGGCTTGTTCTCTATGCCATTTTTTCCTATGTGAATTATAATGTTCATCCATCGAACATATTGCTTGTGGCCAGCCAGCTGGCGGCCCTTGGTCTCTTTCTCATTTTCAGCGCCGATATGCACCGCCATTATCATCGTCTTTTTGACAAGATTACACGGAACAAGGCGGCCTTCGGATTTGCGGTGGCGGTGGCCCTCACCGTGCTTCTCTTTGTGGGATATCGGTTTGTCCGTTTTATTTATTACATGAGCATCCAATCCTATGGCACGGTGCTGGCGGAAAATCTCGAGTTGACACCGCGTTTCTTCATGAAGCTGGCCATGGATTATGCGCTGGCATTTCAGCAATATACGCCTTATATATTTGTCCTGACCCTGTTTTTCCTCCTCTTTTTCTTTGGCGGTCTATGGGCTGCATGGAAAAAAGAACGCTATTTTACCCTCTTCGTGATCTTCTCCTGGACGCTTCCCTTCATCGCCATCTATATCAAAAAGATCGGACACTTTTACCACTGCCGTTACACCTCTTTCATCGTCCCGGGTTTTCTAATCCTTGCGGCGTATGGCTTGGACCGTCTGGGCTCTTTGATGGAAAAGCGATGGGAGGGACGCAAGGTACGGGTGTTCCTGACAGTCGTTTTCGTCATTTTCGCCCTGGCTTTGATACCCAATCTTTTCCGATATTATTCAGGGGAGAAACAGGACTGGAAAGGCGCCGTGCAATATCTGCGGCAACATCTTAAAACCGGGGAAAAAGTAACAAGCCATCTGTTCTGCAACGATTCGAGCCTGAGATTTTATTATGGTTATTTCCATATAGACCCGACGCCGATAATCAAGCTCTCCGGTGAATTTCGCGGATCAACCTACACCTCGCTTTACCGCTTGAAGAAATTATGTCTGACCGAGCCTGGTGTGTATTATGCCACCTCCTACACCCGCTACGAGGATGCGGCGCTCTGGGATTGGGCGAAGCATTATTTCGATGTCGCCTATTTCCAGCCCTCGCTCCATCCTGTGGAATTCAATCGGGAGGGGAAGGAAGTCATCCTGTATAAATTTAAATATACCGATTCGTTTCTCATGCCACCTGACCCGCTTGAAATTTCGATTGACGCACCGATTTCTCAGGGGAAATTTTTCCGGAGAAAAATCCTTTTTGACACTGAAGCCACATATCGCATGGTTTTCCATGTGAAAGACCTCACTGATGATGTGGATTTCCGTATTACCGCCATCTCAGGGGATGAACGAACGGTTTTTCAGGAAGTGGCGCAGATTGAGAAGACACAGGATGGCGACAACCTTTTCGCCCTTATGAAACTATCGAGAGGCGTCTGTCGGGTGGAACTTTCCAGCGGGGGTAAAGGCGAAAGAGTCAGAGGCAGGATTACAGGACTTACCATCACACCTGTTGTCACTGGAGCCTATCATCGCGAGGCGGAAGACACCGACCTCTACCACCCCACTGCATGGAAGAGGATAGAAACCAGTTCCAATGTGCGTTGTTTCACGTTAGAACGCGACAGCTATCTATATTATGATAGAATCCCCTTTGGACAGGATGGGCGTTTC
>JAPLSR010000272.1 GCA_026398545.1 Candidatus Sumerlaeota bacterium
CATATTGGAAACTCCCGATATCATTAGGGATCATGGCTGGGATTCTAACAGGAGGTTTGGCCGGTTTCGTCAATGGTTTTTTGGTTTCAAAATTGAAGCTCCCACCTTTTATTGCCACCCTCGGCATGATGAACATCGCGAGAGGTTTTTCACTGGTTATTACAAGTCTTTCCCCCATATATTTCCCCTATGAGACGGGGTTCAATACCCTTGCAATGGGTTCAGTTCTGGGATCAATCATTCCCGGATTTGCAATTCCCAACGCTGTGCTGATCATGTTCGGTTGCGCCATTTTAGCCAGTCTGATACTGACAAAAACAATCATAGGCCGCTATTGTTATGCGATCGGGAGCAATGAAGAAGCCACCCGGTTATCCGGTGTCAATAACGTTGTCTGGAAAACAGCTGTCTATACAATCGGCGGACTTTTTGTCGGTATTGCCGGCGTTGTGATAGCTGCGAGCCTGAATTCTGCCCAACCCGCTTTGGGGGTTGGCTATGAACTGGATGCAATTGCTGCGGCTGTCATCGGCGGCGTTTCGATGAGTGGTGGAGAAGGCACGATAATAGGCACGATCATCGGTGCTTTTATTATCAGCACGCTCACAAACGGCCTGCGTATCATGAATGTACCCCAAGAATGGCAGATCGTTGTCACTGGCTTCATCATTATTTCAGCGGTGTATTTAGATATTATCCGCCGAAGAAAGAAATAATGAAAAAGCAAGGAGAATTCATTTAATCATTATCCGGTGCGATTAATATATAAGAAATTTGATATAAGTTGATCAGAGGAGGTATTTAGCGGGAAGAAAAACGCAAACGGATCATCTTGGAAGGCGATGTGCCATCCCCCATCAATCCGCTTTCCGGTTGCCGATTCCGCACCCGCTGTCCTCATGTAGAAAAAATCTGTGAAGAGAAACGGCTGGATTGGCGGGAGGTTAAGCAAGGCCATTATGTGGCCTGCCATCTGGTAAGTGAATATAAACTCGGGCAATTTAAGGTCGTTTCAAGCAAGGTGTAAGATGCTATAATGGTTTCATAGCGTTTATTTGTAAAAATTTATAAAAGGAGGTGGTGACAGGGGAGTTGATGTAAGGGTACGGGAAGATTTTAGTCTAAGAAAGAAAAAATTTTTGGAGGAGAAAAATGTCTAAGAAACTGTTTGTTGGTTTTTCTATGGTCGTGATCCTCGGCATGCTCCTGGCTGCCTGCGGACCCACTCCGACTACGGCTCCGGCAGCTCCCGCTGCAGCAGCTCCCGCTGCGACTACGGCTCCGGCAGCCCCTGCTGCGGCAACAAAACTATACATCCCTGTTATTTCAAAGGGCTTCATGCACGCATTCTGGCTGGCTGTTAAGCTCGGCGCCGAGAACGCTGCTAAAGATTTAGGCGTGACCATTACATTTGAAGGACCTGAGACTGAGGCTATGGTTGATAAGCAAATGGAAATGTTGCAGGCCGCTATTGCTAAGAATCCTGCCGCGATCTGTTTCGCTGCCGTTGACTCAAAAGCTGCCATTCCTCTGCTTGAACAGGCAAAGGCTAAGGGCATCCCTATTATCGGTTTTGACTCCGGCGTTGATAGTGACATTCCGGTGACCACTGCTGCCACAGACAATATTGCCGCGGCTGCATTGGCAGCTGATAAAATGGCTGAGTTGATCGGCAACGCCGGTGAAATTGCGATGATTGTGCATGACCAGACCAGCCGCACCGGTATCGATCGGACCAAGGGCTTCACTGACGAAATTACAACAAAATATCCGAACATCACAATTGTCTCCACCCAGTTTGGAGGTGGGGATCAGCTGAAGTCAACCGACCTGGCCAAAGCGGTTATTCAAGCCCACCCAAATTTGAAGGGCTATTTCGGCGGCAACGAGGGCTCGATCATTGGCGTCCTGAATGCGGCAACGGAATTAAATATGAAAGGCAAGCTCGTGATTATTGGCTATGACTCCGGACAGCAGCAGCTGGCAGCCATCCGCGACGGCCTTGAAGCCGGCGCCATCACCCAGGATCCCATCGGTATTGGCTACAAGTGTGTTGATGCTGCGGTAAAAGCCCATAACGGAGTAGCACTGCCCAAGTTCATCGACACTGGTTTCCACTGGTTTGACAAAACCAATATTGATGACCCGGCGATTGCGGCGCTGCTCTACAAATAGAAACCGTACATTTGATCGAATAAACCAAGTAATATAACGAAGAGAGAGGCTGTCCAAAAAATACGGGCAGCCTCTCATGTTATAAGCTATTGTTTATCAATGAATGTAAATCAGTTTTAATATTCGCTTATTGGACATCTTTTTCATGGAATTAAACCGATAAAAATTTGTTGAATGAACTATTATAGAATATCCCGATGGATTGAATCTGTTATCCAGCGAATGCTAGATCAGGGTAGTTAAAGTATATTTACCTATTTATTCAATCTCGTTTATCGTTTGGAAACAAGAGAGGAGAGATAAAAATGATCATATGCTGTGGTGAAGCATTAATTGATTTTATTGCTATGCCTGATGGACTTTCCTACCGTCCATGTCCAGGAGGTTCAATATTAAATATTGCGGTAGGTTTGGGGCGTATGCAAGTACCTGTGGGGTTATTATCCCGGTTATCAACAGATATGTTTGGCGACCTGTTGGATAATTACTTAAGAAAAAACAATGTCAACCTTGATTTTTGTCCCCGTGTTAAAGGACAGACCACCCTGGCTTTTGTCAGTTTGCCTGAAGAAACTGCTCAAGAACCTCGATTTGCCTTTTATGCAATGGGCGCGGTTGACCGCAGTATGACAACCGATGACCTTCCAGTGCAATTTGGGGATGACGTAATTGCTATGCATTTTGGTTCCATTTCCCTTGTTCTTGAGCCGGGAGCAACTGCTTTGGAAGCGTTGATGAAACGGGAAAGCCGGCGCAGG
>JAPLSR010000088.1 GCA_026398545.1 Candidatus Sumerlaeota bacterium
AAAGACCTCACCGATGTTTCAGATTTCCATATTTCCGCCCACTCAGAGGATGGACGAACGGTTCTTCAAGAAGTGGCGCAGTTTGGGAAGGCACAGGATGGCGCCAACCTTTCCGCACTTTTGAAACTCCCGGGCGGCGTCTGGCGGGTGGAACTTTCCAATGGGGGTAAAGGCGACAAAGGCAGGATTACAGGACTCACCATCACGCCTGTTTTCACCGGAGCATATCATCGTGAGGCGGAAGACACCGACCTCTATCACCCCACTGTATGGAAGAGGATAGAAACCATTTCCAATGGTCGTTGTTTCACGTTAGAACGCGACAGCTATCTATATTATGATAGAATCCCCTTTGGACAGGATGGGCGTTTCGTTTTCAGCCTCAGGGCAATGGAGGATAAGCCGGGACCTGTCCTGATTGAGGTTGCCATGGACTGGCATCCGAAGGGATTCCTCATCTTTGACCGCGGCGATGATTCCTGGTCTGTGAAGACATTATTACTGGATGCGCCGTCGGGGGAACATACCGTCTCACTCCATTATATAACGCCACCGGGGGAGATTGAAAAACTGGTCAGCGGCAAGATGCCTGCCGACCCGGCGCAGGACACGGATGCACGCCTTGATTATTTTGAAATCCGACCGCTCTCCTCCGGTGAACAGATTCCCGATATGCGTTTTGCCATTGAGGGGCGACTTGTCCCGCGAGTCCCGGCTCTGGAGGCGGGATACAAGGATGTCCAATCACCTGCAACGCTGGCGAACGGGTGGCAACTTGACCCTGCGCTTCCATTCAGTTTTCCGGCGGATGAACCTCAGCATCGGGATTGCATAAAAATCACAATTCCGCCAGGTGCTCCCGGACTCAACGTGTTCTCGCCGATTTTCCCGGTCCGGGCGGGGAATTTCCTTTATTTCAGCACATGGGTCAAGGTTGAGAAATTGGACAATCATTCAGCTAACATGAGGGTTGTTTATCTAAATCGTCAGAATCAGGCGGTCGGGATGCATATCCTCAATGCGGACGGGCTGACGGGCACTACTGAATGGGTCAGGCAGGTTTATTTCCGCGAGGTTCCGCAAGGTGCGGAGCAGGCGGCGGTTCTATTCTGGGTTTATGGCAATTCACGGCAGTTTTCCGAGGGGACGGGGAATCTCTATTTCGACCGTATCCGATTTGAAGATGCCAAATCTAAATAGAAAATATTACTGGCGCCTGGCTTCAATTCATTTTTGTGATGAACTGCGGCAATTTTTGAGAATATTTTTAGACCGGATAAGAGCCATGTGCGGGCATTGAAATGAATTGCGTCTTCACTCATAAATCTCCGAATTATCGGCAATCCATTTGGTGAGAGGGTTTAATTTTGTGGGAAAAACGGGAACCGGCATGCGCAAAATGCAGAATTATGCCATTTTGCGTTAACAGACATCCGCTGGGCTTTATAATATATGCCTCTCCGAAGAGGTCGGATGCAAAATATTTCAATGCGCTTTAAAAATTATCTTGACTCAAAAACCCGCTGAGTGTTACGTAACTACGAGGTCTTTCAGAAAATAGTTGTGAGTGGGGCAGCTTTAAAGAATCACAAGCACAGGTTTTTATGGGTTTGGGGGGAGTTCCCCTTTGCATGCGAATGAACAGGAAGGAGGTGAATAGGTAATGACGAAAGCCGAAATGGTGGAAGATGTGGCAAAGAAATGTTGTATCAAAAAGTCCGAGGCGCAGGAAGCGTTTGAGACCGTATTTGATGTGCTCAGCAAGGCGCTCAAGAAGGACAAGAAGGTCCTGGTTCCCGGATTCGGGAGTTTTAAGGTTTCCTCGCGGAAGGCGCGCAAGGGGCGCAACCCGCAGACGGGCGCTGAGATTAATATCCCGAAATCCAAGACAGTCCGTTTCAAGCCGGCTGAGAAACTCAAAGAGGGAATCTGACCCTTCCTGGTGATTTTCCTTCAGGGTTAAAATGAAAGGCGGGTCGTGATTGACCCGCCTTTTTTGTTTTGTAGGAAATAAGCGTTCCATGCACCGTATCAAATTTTATTTCAAACACGATGCGAGGACTTCTCTCATTTCGTTGTGGATGGCGCCGTTGGTGGCAAGGAGTTGGTTTTTTTCAATGGCGAATTTTCCTCCGGGGAAATCGCTCACCCTGCCGCCCGCCTCCTCAACAATCAACCAGCCGGCAGCCGTATCCCACGGCTTCAAATTCTCCTCCCAGTAACCCTCCACGCGCCCGCACGCCACAAAGCACATATCAAGCGCCGCCGAGCCTATACGCCTGACGCCGTGGCAGCGCATCATAAAGGCGCGGAAAAATCTTAAGTAATAGTCCGCCCTCTCTCGGCGGTCATAGGCGAATCCTGTGACAACGAGGCTTTGACTCAAATCCCGCGTCTGCGAGACATGAATGGGTTTTTCATTCAAAAAGGCGCCACCGCCTCTTTCCGCAAAAAACAGTTCCCTGTGGTAAGGATTGTAAACAGCGCCCAGAATTATGCTGCCCGCGCGTTCCACTCCGATGGAGATACAGAAGGCGGGAAAGGTGTGCGCATAGTTCGTGGTGCCGTCAAGGGGGTCAATCACCCAGCGGAAGTCAGAGACTTGGCGGGCGCTGAGACCAGACTCCTCCGCGAGGATGTGATGGTCGGGGAAAGCCTTGCGTATGCCCTCAATGATTATTTCCTCTGAGCGGTGGTCTGCCTCCGTTATGAGGTCAATCTCGCCAGATTTCGTCTCCACGTGTTCAAGGTTTCCATAATAGTGCATCAAAACGTTGCCCGCTTCGTAAATTGTTCGCAGCAAAACTTCACGCAATTCTTTCAAATTTTTAATCCCTTCTGATTTTTAATATCAATAATCAGATGATAGGGTAATTGCACATCCGGTCATGTTGTCAATGCTGTATTGCTCTTCGATAGATGGTCTGGCGAATGAACGCAAAAAATATTTTAAGTTATGGGAACTATAATTGGAAACCCTCGTCTAATGTTATAAAGTCTTTGAAAATTACTATTAATGGGAAAGGGGATTAATTATGGGCAGATTGAATCTCTGGGTATGGGTTTTGGGTTTGATGGTTCTATCGGTATTGATGGGCATCGTAGGGGCGGTGATGGCGGCAGAACCTGGAGCAGCCACCCCCGCTATCCCCGTCTCTTCCGCGCCTGATACTTCAACCCTTGGTTATGTAAAGGACGCCTCCGAAGACTTCCGCAGCTTAGGCGCTTCGGGACATGCAGTTCTGTTCGAGCGCCCCGATGGCGCATCCTTCATTGAATCCGTGCAGATTTTTGCCGCCCGCTATGGGATGCCGGAGCCTCCCCAAGAAAACTTCCACCTTTATGTGCTCAATGAAAAACAGCAGGTGCTTGCCGATGTGGAGTTCCCGTATTCCTTCGTCGAGCGGGGAAACCTGCGCTGGTATGTGCTCAACACACCGTCCGTTGAGGTCCCAAAGCAGTTTTATGTGGCGTTGGCTTTCAATCCGCACCAGACAAAGGGTATTTACCTCGGACTGGATAAAAGCGTGGCGCAGTCTCATTCATTTACGGGTCTGCCGGGGGCGGGTTACAGCAAAGTGACGGAGACATTTGATTGGATGGTGCGAGTGACGTTAGTCGCGGCGCCCTCCGGAAAATTCGGCGTGCGCCGCCTTGCCGACTGGAAACCGCCGCAAGCCGCCGCCGACCCGTTTGCGGGATGTATTGAAATCGCATTCAGCTCGGATGTCACAGAGAACAAGCAGAGTTATGGAGGCAGCGGTCCTGCCATCAAATTCACCATTTCGGATGGGACGCCTTCCACGGTTCCTTCAAAGTTATATGTCATCAAGGGCTTTCGCTTTTACGGCAGCCGCTATGGTTCGGGGTATGAGCCAAACACCACAATGATAAAAGCGGCTCTTCAGGATGCCCAGGGCAAGATTATCTGGCAGGAATCCTTCCCATACGCCCTGCTAAGTTACAAGGCAAAATGGGTGGACCTTGTGCCGTCACAGCCTATTCCATTGGCAGGACAGGCGGTCGCGCCGTTGACCTTCTCTCTGAATCCGGAAGCGCACCAGACCAAGGGCGTCTATTTTCATTACTTGAAAAATCCGCCAAAATCGCATTCCCTTGCCGGAACAGTGGAAATGGGATTCAAGGAAGTGGCTGACCGCGAATGGCTGATACGGGTGTATCTGGCGGCGGTGAACTGAAGAATCGGAGAATCGGAGAAACGGAGAAGCGGAGAAGCGGGGAATCGGAGAAGCGGGGGGTGGGGAAAATGCCCCTTTGTTATTCCTTATCGGGGTGCTCGCGGATTAATTCCAGACTCATGCCCCTTTTGAATTCCCCAAAATAGAGATTGCGTCCGCCGGATTCAATCTCGCCTCTCTGGAAGTCAACGGTATCCGAGCGGAAATCTTTTTTAGCGGGATGCAGAGGGGCGTTGTTTTTCGCATTTGCCTCGAGGCGCCAGGGGTCAAGATTGCCATAATAAAAGTTGCGGAGAAATTTCCGCTCTTCTGCGGGCAGGGTGGATTCATGTTCCGCCCACACGCCCATGTAAGGGTCGGCGGGAAGCCACCCGTAAGGCTTGATATAAAAAGCACACCAGTCGTGCATCCCCCAATGGTCGCCCTCCATGCACTCCCAGCCGGAGCGCCAGCCGGCAGGCACGCCGGAAATCCGGCACAGGGTGATGAACAAAAGCCCAATCTGCCCACAATCACCATACCGATGTTTATACACAAACATCGGGATGTTCAGGATAGTGGAATATTCGTGGGCGTAGCTGTAAACGATATTTTTGCAGACCCACTGATAAATCAGTTTGCCCTTCAGGTAGGGATTTTTCTCATCCCCACAGATTTTTCCCGCCAGCGCCCGAAGTTCCGGTGTAAAGGCGATATGAGGGGGCTCCTCGGCGGTGTATTCCTTGAAGACCGGGTCATCGCCAAACTCCTCCACCATGTTCGGGGCAACTTCCTTGCAGATGCCGCACCTCGTGAATTCATAATGCAGGGTAAATGTGGTTGTGGCGTCCTCAGGGGCAATTGACTCAAAATATACTGAGCGGATTACACTCTCGGGCGAGTCTATGGAGGTGGGCTGGGGGGATGCATTTACAATTTGAATATCCTTCTGATAGGGCGTGATGCGCGGGAAGGGAAGCCAGACGCGTATTAACTCCCCCGCCTTAACATATTCAGGTTTGGTCGTTATAAATTGTTTAGCGCCCAGCCGGAAAGGCGCCACATAAGGCGAGGCGCCCTTTCCCGACTCCTCCTTCATCCGGCGCGCCATGGCAAGGATGCGCTCTCCGAAGACATCCCTTTCCGAATAATCCCTGAACCGCACGCGGATTTCGGGATAGCGCTTTGCAAGATTTGCCACCGAGGAGGAAAAATAACATTTCTTATTGTCAATCATCCGGACGTCAAATTTACCTTCAGCCTCCCAGCGGCGTTGCTCATCGGGGCGAAAATTTTTGATGACCCTTGCGCACTCAGACGTGACCTCATCCTCTGACATGTCATAATCCTGTCTGATGCGGCTGATGCGCTCCTTTTCCCACCAGATGGGGGTCTTTTCATTTTCCTGTGCGGAGTGAAGAGCCTCCTCAAGGAGGGTTTCCGCCTTTTTGAATTCCCCAACCTCCAGAAGCCTGTGCGCCTTCATGACCACATCAGGGAGGTCGGAATACGCTGGGGCAATCCCCACGCAGAGGATGAAAAGTGAAAGTATAATAAAGGTGCGTAAAAATTCTCTCATTCGTCACCTCCGCTTCATGATTTGAGAAGGCATCATGCAAAGGTGAAGTGGTTATGTAAAGTGGAATATAAACAACTCCCTGACAGATATAAAAGAGTGCTGCGACGGGGAATGGGGACCCGTCGCAGCCGGTGAGATGTGGATGGGTTTGGGGGGAGAGGACAATCCTGGTGATACATCATACCCCAATTTAGCATGTATTTATAAAATATAACAAAATTTGCGGCATGTCACAGAAAAAGAGA
>JAPLSR010000269.1 GCA_026398545.1 Candidatus Sumerlaeota bacterium
GGGTGACGTTCATAGTCGGCGGAGACCTCCAGAATCTCAATGCCCGACTGGCGAATGCCCACCGGGACACATCCTCTCAGGAATAGACCTGTCAGATGATGACCACATCCACTTTTTGCAAGCGCAGACGCTATCTGAAGGGCGGAAACCCCGACGCCCGTCATGCCTGACCGGATGCATCGCAAATCAAGAATAATTTTCAACCCGGCAACCATGCTCCCTTCTAATATCATACTTGACATTACAAAAGAGTCCTGGAAAATCAATGTATGTTTTCGCATATACAAATTATTCACCTCAATCCGGATTACCTGACTATGGAAAGGGAATGACGTTGAAAATACGATTAACACCATTACTGGTCATTATTACCCTGTTCGCAGTCACATCCTCCTTTGCAAAGGATACAACCAATCCAACCACCGGCACTTACAACATCATGCCCATCAGTGAGATTAAGCGGGGAATGAAGGGATATGGCGTCTCGGCATTCGGGGATAATGAGTTACAGCGCTTTGACGCCGAGATATTGGGGGTGATGGAGAACGCCTTTGCAGGCATGGATATTATTCTGGCACGGCTCTCCGGTCCACAGTTCAAGCAGATGGGAGTCATTGCCGGAATGAGCGGAAGCCCCGTTTACATCAACGGTAAAATTATAGGCGCCGTCTCTTATGGATGGTATTTCTCAATGGAACCCATTGCGGGCATCACGCCGATTGAAAAGATGCTGGAAATATATGACAGGACGGATATGAAGCCTCATCCGGATGAATGGGCGCCTGTCAAAGATTTCATTACTGAAGGGAATGTTGCAAATGAGCCTTCTTCCCTTCCTGCAAAACCATCTTCATTTACGATTGAGACAGATACATTTCCCGGTTTGATCTCGCCCTCCCCCTCATTCCCAAAGAGCATTACAATGCAACCACTCAGCACGCCGCTCATTGTTTCGGGATGTTCACCGAAAACTTTAAAACGCATTTCCCATTATTTCCGCAACACATCCCTCATGCCTGTCATGGGCGGTGCGGGACATTCTGTGAATCCCAAACTCGCTGACAAACCAATGGAGAACGGCTCAGCCATAGCCATTCCACTGATAACCGGCGCTATTGAGATGTCCGCCATCGGCACGGTGACATATCGCAAGGATAACAGGCTGGTGGCATTCGGTCATCCCTTTTTTGAGATGGGCAATGTGGATTTACCCATGGCAAGCGCATATATTTTCACCGTCGTCCCAAGTTATGATTTCCCATTCAAACTGGGCGCAACCGTGCGAGAGGTGGGCAGCATTCGCCAGGACAGACTCCCAGCCATTGGGGGCATCTTCGGTATGGAAGCCCCCGCCTTCGATATAGATGTTAATCTCTCATTATCTGGAAGCCAGAAAAAACTTCACTACCACCTGTGGGAGAATGAATATTTCAGCCCAATGCTGGCGGAAATCGCCATCAGCAGCTCCATTATGGACAATGATAAGTATTACGGTAATTCAGCGGCAAAAATTCGCTATATCGTGACCCTTTCCGATGGCACCACGATTGAGAAGCGTGACTTCTTGTCAACCAACCGCATGCTCGCCTACGAAGCCACATTCCCCATTATGTACGACCTCCGCACCCTTCTGAGAAACATCTACCGAAAGGTCGATATCAGCAATATAAAATGCGACATTGACATTATCGACCAATATAAGACGGTGGAGATTGCCTCAGCACGACTGGACAAAGAAGTGTATAAACCCGGCGAGAAGGTCAAAGCTACCATATATTTCATGCCCTTCCGTCAACCACGATTCTCACGCAACCTTGAGATTGAATTGCCCGATGATATTCGCGATGGCGTCTATAAACCAGCTATATGTCCTCCTGACTGAAAGGAAACCCGGGATTCGCCTGAAAGAGACTGAAATGCCCGGATTACCCCAGAGTATCATGACCGCTACAAGAAGTGCAACCGCACAAGCCTTTGTGACGCCCATCACAATGTCATTTATCAGGGAAAAAACAGTTGAGACGGATTTTGAGATTAATGGCATGCAATCCCTCCAGTTGCGGGTGGACCGGCTGGGAAGGAGATAAATTTATTCCTGAAAATAAATAAGATATGATAAAAAACTTAAACAAAAATATTGAAGGAGGCGTAACTTGAAGAGCACATCTCAAAATCGCGTTAAATACCTTTTATTCTTATTCATCACACTTGTGGCAATCAATGCCCCGGGTTCCACAACAAAGGTCTTCCGCCATAAGTCCTTTGGAGATTTCTCAAGCGGGGAATTGAAATCAACCTCCCTGACCAGCGATGGCAAACTCTTTCCCGCACCAGCCTTCCAGAAAATCGGAACAACGGAAGAAGGGCTTGTATGGCGCATCATCAGCCGCCCCGATGGCGCCTTTTATTTCTCCACCGGCAATGAGGGGAAGATTTTCATTCTCGAAAAGAACAAGAAGGCGGAACTTTACTGCGACCTGGAAGAAGTGGCAGCCTTTGCGCTTGCGTTAGACGCCAAAGGCATACTTTATGCCGGCGCATCCCCGGGCGGGAAAATTTACCGCATCGCCCAGAAGGAAAAAACTGAACTTTTCTTTGATACCAAACAGGAATATGTCTGGGACCTCCTCTTTGATGCCGAGGGAAATCTCTTCGCCGCAACGGGCACGGAAGGCAAACTGTTCAAGATTAAACCGGACAGCACCGGTGAAATCTATTTTGAATGCCCGGATAAAAACATCATGGACATCATGACTCTCAGCCGCATCAAGGATTCTTCCATCTTCATGGCAACACAGGATAAAGGGCGCATCTACAAGGTTTATGAGAAGGGCAGGGCGTTCGTCCTTTACGATTCCGGTTCGGACGAGGTGCGAGCCCTTGCCGAAGGTGAGGAGGGATTTCTTTACGCCGCGATTAATATGGCTAAAACAATCACGCCCCAGCCGACTGCGCCCGAGCAGAGAAAGGAATCGGATTCGCCTGATGAGATGTCGGAGACTCCCGAAAAACCCCAGAAGGGGGAACCAACAAGACTCATGCTTCCCCTCGTGGTGGGCAAAAAATCGGGCATCATCAAACTTGATATATCCGGATATGTCTGGCCTGTGCTGGATGCGCCCGAATCCCCCATTCACTGCCTCCTCTACGATGCCGCTTCCAAATGCCCCATCGCAGGCATCGGAGAAAAGGGGAAATTATACCAAGCCGAGGAATTCAATAAATATACAGCCATCATGGCAACTGATGAAAAATACATACTTTCCCTCCTCCAGACAGACAAAGGTCTTTTTTATGGCACGGGCGAGGCGGCGGCCGTGTATTCACTCAACTGGAAAGACCTCTCCCGCGGGGAATATATCTCATCCGCACAGGATGCAGGAACAGCAGTCAAGTGGGGCATGCTCCGCATCGAAGGTCGATTCCCGCATGGCACATCCGTGAAATTCTCCACACGCGGCGGCAACACCACAGAACCTGACAAATCCTGGTCGGACTGGACAAAGGAGGAGCCTCTTAACACTCAGGCGATGATAATGTCCCCCGTGGCGCGTGTCCTTCAATATAAACTCCTCCTCTCCGGGCGCGACGAGAATACTTATCCTGTGGTTCAGCAGGTAGAGGCTTATTACATCCCGCCAAACCGCGCCCCAATCTTTGAGCAGATTGAAATCAGCCGTGAGGGGAAACCCGCGCCCGCACCTGCACCCAGACCCGTTCCCAAGGAGAAAATGGAAGGCAAGCCTGAGTCCAAACAAAGCCCATCCTCCTCGGACTCCTCAGCCACCATTGACGCCAAGGCTAATTCTAACCCACAAAAGGTGAAAATCAACTGGAAGGTGAATGACCCTGAAGGCGACCAGATGCGCTATACCCTGTATTATAAAGGTGAGGATGAAGCGCTCTGGAAGAAGATTGAGGACAAACTGGATAAAAACACCTATGATTTTTCCACCGCTCCCCTGCCTGACGGACACTACCGCATCAAGGTGGTTGCCACCGACCTTCCCTCCAACCCGAAAACCGCCGCAATGGAATCCGAATATGTGAGTGAGATATTCATTGTTGACAACACACCGCCCCAATTCGTGGAGGAACTCACATACGACCGCAGGGAAAAGAATTCCATCGTAGTCCATGCCGCCGTTGAGGATAAACTATCCATCATCTCATCAGCCCAATATTCAGTCAACGCAGGAGACTGGTTCAACCTCCTTCCAGTTGATGAAATCTTCGATTCCGAACGGGAGACCTTCTCCTTCTCCCTGACAGACCTGAAACAGGAAGAGGTGACTATCACCCTGATGGTAACGGACGAAGAGGGTAATACAGTTGTTGGCAAATTGCTCGTGGATTTGAAAAAGAAAAAGTAAAATAATAACCACTTGCTCCTATATCATTTGCGAGGTTTCTTCCAGAGTTAAGACTGAGATAACTCAAGTCTTTCAACGTATGCTTACAGTCCTTGCCATCAAGCCAGTCATCTGGAACATCTTGATTCTATATATCTTTTTTCTTAATTCTAAATTTATTGACTCTCAAGACTCAGTTTAATAATCATTCCATGTTTTTTGCTCATAAATGGAAAATTTCTATCGCGTGGTTTGCAAATGCAGGGCGGATATTTTTACATCAATACCACTTCTGAACTGGAAGTGCTCATAATCAGGATGAGCCAGGCAAGCCGCATCTCACTTGATACGGAGGCGGATAGCCTGCATAATTATTATGAGAAAATCTGCCTCATTCAGCTCGCCCTTGAAGACTCCATCTTTATTGTGGACCCACTTGCGGGGCTGGACTTATCTCCACTCCTGCATATCCTCTCTGAAAAACCCTTAATCATCCACGCCGCCGACTATGACCTGCGCATGTTGCGCATATCTTTCGGATTTGCGCCCACAGGTGAGGTGTTTGACACCATGCTGGCGGCACAGCACCTTGGGTACAAGCAGTTAAGTCTTGCAGCCCTTGTCACGCAATTCTTCGGCGCCATGCTTGATAAGAAAAGCAGGAAAATGGACTGGTCAAGACGCCCCCTCACTCCTCGTCAGCTGGAGTATGCCAGTGATGATACACGCTATCTCGCCCCTCTCGCTGACCGATTCACTGAAGAACTCATCCGTGCCGGTCGTCTGGAATGGCATCGTGAATCCTGCAAACGTGCCGTCGCACTTGCTGGGGTTGACCCGACACCACCCGACCCGGATGAAGTCTGGCGCATCAAGGGCTCTGGTCTCCTGAATGAACAACAGTTGTCATATCTATATCATTTATGGTGGTGGAGGGAAAAAGAGGCGCGGATGGCAGACCGCCCTCCATTTAAAATCATGGGGAACCAGCAGCTACTGAACCTTGTCATCTGGGCTGCCGCTCATCCGGAAAGCCCTCTCGCAGAGGGACCACGTCTCCCGCGCAATTGTCTTGGTCAACACCTTGCCATGCTGCATCAAGCCATTTTCAAGGCACGTGAAATGCCTCCCACTGAGTGGCCGCAGGTGCGCAAGGGACAAAGACCTCCTGCATGGGAACCCGATTACAGACCGCTGATCAGCTCACTCATGAGGGAGTGTCACCGGACAGCGCGCTCCCTCAGGATTGAACCCTCATTAGTCGCCCCGAGGGCAACTCTCATCTCAATTGCAAGGAAACAACCCAGGACGTTAGAGGAAATCATGGAATGCGGTCCTTTGATGCGATGGCAGGCTATTCTGCTGGAGACTGGTATCCAGCGCAGCCTTCAAAAATGGGAAAAACAACTAAAGAATATCCACCAGCAATCACAGGAATAAAACCTTTTTATTGACTCTTAAATCCTGGTTCGGGAATGTGTGTGCAATTTACGGGGAGACGTATATGACATCCCAGAGAGGACAAAATACTACCATCCCCATCAGGTCGCCCTCCATTAAGGTGATCAACCAGAAGAATATTGATTACCTTGAGTTCGCCGAATTATCTGTTGACGCCCTCCTGGAGCGATTTAAAACCCGCCTCAACGGCCTCACGGATGAAGAAGTTGAGGAACGCCAGGATGAATTCGGATATAATGAAATCGCAAGACAAAAACACAGCGTGGTTTTTCAATTTGTATCCAAATTCTCCAATCCACTCGTTATTGTCCTCCTGATAATCGCTGGCTTTTCATTCTTCTTCGGGCAAAAGATAAGCGGCATCCTGGTCTCCCTTATGGCACTTATGAGCGTGATGCTCTCCTTTTTTCAGGAATATCGGGCAGGCAGGGAGGCAGACAAATTGAAAGAGATGGTCAGCCCGACTGCCACTGTATTTCGCAACGGCACTGCACAGGAGATTAAAAACAGGGAAATCGTCCCGGGCGACATTGTCGACCTTTACGCTGGTGACATGGTGCCCGCCGACCTCCGCATCATCTCCTGCAAAGACCTGTTCATCAATCAGGCATCCATGACTGGCGAGGCATTCCCCATTGAAAAATTTGCCACGCCCATAAAACCTAAGGGAAATTCCATCTCAGATTTGACAAACACCGCCTTCATGGGCTCCAGTGTTGTGAGTGGAACGGCGATGGGGCTTGTCATCAGGACAGGCCTTTTCACCCAGTTCGGAGAGCTCTCCCGCAAACTTGCCACACGCAAAATTGAGACAGCATTTGACCAGGGGGTGAACAGATTCACCTGGCTTATGATTCGTTTCATGCTTGTCCTTGTCTTGTTGATTTTCATGATTAATGCCTTTTTCAAGGGAAATATCATCGAGGCATTCCTTTTTTCGCTTGCCGTGGCAGTTGGGCTTACGCCGGAAATGCTTCCCATGCTGGTCGCCATCAATCTCTCCAAGGGCGCAATCTCCATGTCCAAGAAAAAGGTAATCATCAAGCGGCTCAATTCAATCCAGAACCTCGGCGCCATGGATGTGTTGTGCACGGATAAAACGGGAACGCTGACAATGGATGAGATTGTGCTTGAATACCATTGTGACGTCGCCCGTCAGGAAGATGAGGAAGTCCTGCAATTTGCCTACCTTAATAGTTATTATCAGACGGGTCTGAAAAACCTCTTGGACCGCGCTATTCTTGCCCACAAGGATATCTCTCTGGAATATTTCAAAAAGGTGGATGAAATCCCCTTTGATTTCTCCCGCAAGGTCATGTCCGTGGTCGTGAATATGGATGGGTGCGACAGGCTTATTGTCAAAGGGGCGCCTGAAGAGATTTTCAAGAGATGCACCAGATTCTATCTCGATGGCGAAGTCTTTGCGGTTGATAATCTCCTCCTGCCAGCCCTGAAGGAGGAATATGATAATCTCAGCGCGGAGGGATTCCGTGTTCTCGCAATCGCATATAAAGACATGGAAAACAAAAAGGAATCCTATTCCAAAGATGATGAGAAAGAACTTATTCTCGTGGGTTATCTGGCATTCCTTGACCCGCCTAAACCGACGGCCAAACAGACCATTGAAACCCTTGCAAGTCAGGGAATTGAGGTAAAAGTCCTGACGGGGGATAATGAACTCGTCACGCGGAAAATCTGCGGAGATGTCGGTCTGGACCTGAAAGGTCTGGCAACGGGCGACCTTGTAGATAAATTATCAGATACGGAACTACAGGAACTCGTCAAGACCACCACTGTTTTTGCCCGTCTCTCCCCACTCCAGAAGGAACGCGTCATTCATGCATTGCGGGCAAACGGCCATATCGTTGGATACCTCGGCGATGGTATCAATGACGCCCCAGCCCTCAAGGCATCCGACGTCGGAATCTCTGTCAATAACGCCGTTGATATCGCAAAGGAATCTGCCGATGTCATCCTCCTCCAGAAGAGCCTTATGGTGCTCAAGGATGGCGTGGAAGAAGGCAGAAAAACATTTGCCAATATTGTAAAATACATAAAAATGGGTTCCAGTTCCAACTTTGGCAAT
>JAPLSR010000382.1 GCA_026398545.1 Candidatus Sumerlaeota bacterium
TGACGGGCAGGCTGTAATCAGAGCGGTAATGCAAGGACCGCGCATCAGTATAAAAGACCTTGCTTTTTTTCATTATTGTTTTTCCCTGGCGGATTCTTTCTTCTGGTGTTTCAGGGCAATACGGTCATAGATATAATCATAAACGGAAACGACTGTGAAACCTGCCGCCAGCACGGTGAAGAAAAATATGATACCCATTGCATCGCGGTAAATCCACCGCAGAATAATGACCTGCAGCAGGCAGTAAACCCAGAAGATGATGTTCAGGATGATATATCCCTTCAGGGAGAAGAGGGAATTCTGCGACTCCGGGTCTTTTACCTCCTTCTCCTGAAGAACGGGCGCTTTATTTTTCTTCATTTTCTTTAACGTTCGTTCGGGAATTTTCAAAATATATTAAGTGGAATACATTCTGCAAATGCCCCGCTGTGTCAATTCATTATTTAAAAATTTATGCCATTGGTATTTCTGCTCACTATGGAGCGTTTCTATAATTTGTGTCGCATCTCAGATGGGTTGGCGGACAAGGCTTGCGGCGGTGCTGCGCCTGTTAAGTGTTTTCTCAAGCATGTCCCGAACAACAGGATTATACGTGAAGATTTCCTCAAATGCAGGATGAAATATGTAATACTCTTCAGTCAGCGCTATGGCTTGGGAAACCTCCTCCGGACCGACCACTGCCGCCTTTTTCTCCCATGCCAGCCCTACTGCATACCAGCGTATCATGGCATAATAAAGAAGCATGTGCCCATAGCCCTGGCGGAGGGATTTTCCATGCCGGGGTTTTTTATTTCTGATGAATTGTTCAGCCCATACTCCGATCTTGTGAGAAAAAAAATCAGCGCCGGTATTTATGGGGTATTGTTTGAAGGCATGATATGGGAAAGGTGTGGAAAGAGGCTGGATTAGTATTTTCCCCAATTTCATGAAGTGACGTGCGTGTTGGAGGGTGATGAAGGCGAGGGCGCCAAGATTGGTGCGGCGCTTTTCCGGGTAATTGCGAAAGGCTATCAGCAGACCGAGAAGCATCCGCTGAAGGGAGGGAGAATGAATCGGCTTCCTTGCAATGCGCAGGGGACGCTCATAGCGCTCCTCTTTCATCCAGTTAAAAAAGGTGTTGATTAGGTCGGGGCGGGAAGCCTCAATTTTTGCGTCCAAGGAGTCGCGAAGAATATCCAGCAATGCCGCGCCGGCGATAAGTTTATCAGCGAGACCTGCCCCCTCAAAGGCGAGCAGATTCAGCAACTCCTCTTCCACCCGATTTGCCTCATCCTCAGAAAGGGGACACCCCTCATCCAGTTCAATGGGCGAGTTCACGGCTTCATGCCTGTTTAAGATTTTTTGACCGGAAGTGAGAATGTGAAGATTGAGCCTTCACCCGCTTTGCTTTCCATCCAGATACGACCTCCATGAGCCTCCACCATGCGCTTGCAGATGGCAAGTCCCAGTCCCGTGCTCTTCTCACCAGCGGTCGGTCGGACGCTTGTGCGCCCGAAATCCTGAAAGATTTTGGATATCTCATCCTCCGGTATTCCCTGTCCCTGGTCCTGCACTGAAATATGGACAGAGTCATCCTCACGGTGCGCCTTGACCAAAATCACGGTGCCCGGATAGGAAAACTTGATGGCATTTGTGATAAGGTTGGTAAGCACCTGATTGATGCGTTCGGGGTCCATGATGAGTTTTGGGAGGTTTGATTCCAGTTCCATCTTTAATTCAATTTTTTTCTGCAGGGCGATGAGATGATTGTATTCATAGGACTCATTCAGGAAGGCGGTGAGGTCAACCTCCTTGGGATTCATCACCAGTTTGCCAGTCTCAATGGCGCTGATATCAAGGAGGTCGTTGACCATGTTGAGCATGTTTCCGGTTGTGTTTTCTACCTTTTTAAAGATTTCAACCTGGGGTTGCGACACCTCGCCAAATAACCCATGCTTCATCATCTCGATATATCCCTTAACAATGCCAATAGGATTGCGCAGGTCATGGGCGGCGATGCCGAGGAACTTGTTTTTCAATTCATTCAGCTCTACAAGCTGCTGATAGAGTCGTCCCTTTTCCACAATGACGGAGAGTTGCCCGGCAATCTGCATGAAGAACTGGACGTGGACATTTTCATAAGTGTGGGGGGCAAAGCTTGAGAAAAACATGAAGCCGATGTGTTTGCCCGTTGCGATTAAAGGGCATGTCAAACTTGAGCGCATTCCTTCCTCAACGATAAGCCGTGTTGAGTCAGAGTTCGGATGATTTTTCAAATAATCCTCAAGGTCATTCAGAATCCGCGGTTTGCCCGTCTCTATGATTTGTTGCAGACTGCTCCCCTGAAGGGGTGCTTCATATCCCTTTGTGATTTTGAGTTCCGGCGCATCGGAATGTGCCCATCGGGCTCGAACTATTGTCCCGTTCTCCTCTAAAAGAGAAAAGCCGATGCGATTGTATGGGATGATGGGACGAAAGGATTCATAAACCTGATTCAAGACATCATCAAGGCTCAGACCGGCATTCACCTGCTCAGTCACTTTGGCGAGTATATCGATTTCCGCAAATTTTTTCTCAAGCATCTGCCCAAGCTCCCGGAGCTCTATTCCCAGCATGCCAATTTCATCTTCAGCGCCAATGGGGACATCAACTCGGAAATCCCCCGACTTCATTCTGATTGCGGCATCGCGGTATTGAGTAATTCTTGGGTCTTTCATCTTCTCACACCTCGCAGGTTACTTATAAGTGAAAATAAACTTCAGCTCATATAAGGACAATAAAAATCGTCTCGCGTATTCTTTTTGAGTCTTTACGGGCGGTATTCTTATCTTGACGTGCATCCGCCGTGAGAGATAAAAATTCAAACGTTGAACATTTTGAGGGAGGAGAATAGTCGCATTACGAGATGGTTTTTGATAATTCCAGAGAGTTCAGACAGAGCTCAGGCGTTACCATCCAGCCACCCCTTGATTTATCCATCATTATCCTCTCATATAATACACGGGATTACCTGCGTAATTGTCTCCAGTCCGTCCTCAACCAGACCAAACGGCTCACGTTTGAGATAATTGTTTTGGACAACGCATCCTCTGATGGGACATCGCAGATGATGCGTTCTGAATTTCCAGGCGTGGCTTACATTTATCATAACAGGAACCTGGGATTTACGAAGGGTAATAATGAGGGCATCCATCGCAGCCGTGGACGCTATGTCCTCCTTTTAAATCCCGATACACGCATAGTGGACGATGCGCTTTCTGAGATGGTGGGATTTATGGACGCACATCCCGATTGCGGCGTCATGGGATGCAAACTGCTCAACGCCGATGGCTCCCTCCAATATTCCTGCCGGCGCTTTCCATCATATCAAACCGCACTGTTCAACCATTATTCCATCCTGACGCGCCTTTTTCCGGAAAACCGTTTTTCACAGTCCTATCTTATGTCGGCGGATGACCACAGTGCGACGCGCGAGGTTGACTGGGTATCCGGTGCGGCGCTGATGGCGCGGCGGGAAGCCTTTTCCGAGGTCGGGCTTCTGGACGAAAATTTCATCATGTATTCAGAAGACGTGGACTGGTGTTACCGGATGCATGAGGCGGGGTGGAAGGTCTATTTTTTTCCAGAGGCGCAGATATACCATTACATTGGACAGTCCACAAGCCAGCGGGTCTTCTGGTCTATACTTGTGCGACATCTGAGCATGTATCGATTTTATAAAAAGCATTACAGCCGCTCGATAAAATCCATTGATTATCTTATCCTGACCGGGATTTGCCTTCGCTTTTGCTGGGTTTTTTTCACCTCGATTCTGGGAAGATTTTTGAAAAAGAGGCAGGTGGTGCGTGATGGGTGAGGGAATGAAAAGCGGTTTTGCTCTATCGCTATTCGCCGCGGGGGCGTCATTTATTTTTTCCATACTTCTAACGCCGGTGGTCTTCAGGTTTGCACAGTATAAAGGAATTCTCTCCGAGCCGAAAAAGATAAGATTCTATCTTTTCCCGCGTCCACTTTTAGGGCATGTTGTCCTGTTTATCAGTTTCTATCTAATCCTTGCCGCCACATTCATTCTAAGGCTGTATGCGGATGAGTATTATTACACGCGCGGCGAAATTGAGCGCATGGGGATTGGTCTTTTTCTCGCCTCCCTCTTTTTATGTATCTCCTCCACCTTTTCAGATATACGCAAGGACCGTGGCGACCTGGAATGGGTGTATATCATCGTATGCACATTGATGTTATATTTTTTTGGAATCAGGTTCACCATTCTTCGGATTCCCTTTCTGGGGACAGTGGATTTGAAATATTTTGGCGCGCCTCTCCTGATTATCTGGGTTCTTTTGCTTGTGAGCATTGTGGAATTATTGGACTTTTTTGAGGGTGCGGCTGGTGCGCTTGTGGCTTTAGTCTCTGTGGCTTATGCCCTTTTGCATGCGGTCTCCGGCAGGAGGGAATTTTTTGTCATCATATTTTTTGCCATTCTTGGAGGTGCTGTGGCGGGAATCCTGCCATATCAGATTCTTCGCAGGAAAATCATTTACGGGAAATCGGGCAATAAGCTTCTGGGTTTTCTCTTTGCAGCCGGAACAGTCATATCACACCGTAAAGAGACAACAGGACAGTTTGTCCTTTTTCCTGTCGCCCTTGTGCTTTTCATCATTGTCGTCGTGAATTTTCTGTTTCTCGACCAGCAGCTTCGCCCCCTGACAACGCAGAATAGAAGAAAAAAAGAGACAGCCGGACCGGTTTAGCCTTGCCGGGGCATTGATATCCGGTGCGGTGGCTTGAGATACCTGAGGAGGGTTTCTTTGTTTCGAAGGATGTCAGCAAGATACGCACGCATATGGCGACATATTTGCGCCCTCATTCGTTACGGCACATTTCC
>JAPLSR010000397.1 GCA_026398545.1 Candidatus Sumerlaeota bacterium
ATATTTTACACTATCACCATCTAAGCGCTGAACATCGCTTCTTCAAGAAAAAAAGCGCCCCTGTAATTCATCAATATCCGTCTTTTTGAAAAACCTTAAAAGCAATCCCGGAAATAATATATAAATCAGCGCCGAAACGGAATAAAATAGCAAAATGGATGTGTAATAATAACTCAGGTGCGCTTTTGTAAATGGGTATAGAAACGAATAATATATCTCGCCCCACATGAATATGGCGCTATACATCAAAAACCGCCGCCCCTTATCTTTAACACATCCAATGAAAGGAACCAGCCAGAGAAAATACCACGGGAAAATCACATAGGAGAAAAAGGCGATATAAAGGAGATAAATTCTCTCTCCATATCTAACTATTTTTTTCTGCAAAGACCCCTTCTCCCTTCCATAAATGAAAAGGATTATCACATAAACCGCAACCCAGATAAAAAAGAATGCCCTCATGGCTGTGAGAAAAAGATTCTCCGTAATGTTCTTGAAAAACGAAAGGATATACATTGCCGCAAGTGGGAAACTCGCATCCACACTCATCCGGTATGTGGAGATGCCCGCCGGCAAGCCGTGAAGATGATAAACCAGTTTGTAAGGAAGAAAGGACGTCAGTATTAAAACAATCCCGACAAGGATTTTCCAGAGCGGCATGCGCGCCTTGAAGGCGTAAAGAATCACAAAAGGAAGGATAAATGCCGCAGGAGCCTTTGTGTGTAACGCAAAAATCATTGTTAGTACAGCTGGGATGTATCTGTTCGTGAATAAATAATACAACCCCATGCTGATGAAAAGGCACATCAGGGCGTCATTGTGTCCATTGATAACATACTGGATAATTACCACCGGATTCAGGAGGAATAATACGCTCAATATCTCGCAGGGGCGCCCCGTGAAATGCCTGGCTATCTTCTGAAGGAAAAGAAATGTGAAATAGAGGAATACAATATTCATCACCTTCAGTAAAATATATATGACCTCCTCATGTCCTGCCGCAACGGCATACAGGAGTTTCAATCCCATTGCGAACACATAGCCGTATGTCATGGGTGTGTCGCGGGGATACCCCGATGTTGCAGAAAATGAGACGGCGCCGTCACCGGGCATGGAATTGATTGTGGCGAGATAAGGGTTGAGCCCATATTTACCCTGGATAACGCTGTGGGATACATAGTAATAAAGGTCGCATGAGGAGGAGGGTGTTATGAGGATGGCGCTGGCGGAAGTGAGGAGAAAGATGAAAAGAATCACGCGGAGTGCAGGCATCCCATCTCTCAAGACGCGGTAAAGTCCGTAACAAAAAATGAGAGTTGCCGCCAGATAAACAACCAGATACTCAATGAAAATCAGCTGGGTGGTGGGATTTAAAACATTGAAAAATCCAAATGCGCCTGTGGCGCGGAATGCAAGGTAGAGATAAGGAAGCGGAAACAGGAGAAAGAGAATTGCATGGCGTCTCATCCATCAAACCTCCGCACACAAACACAAACCCTTCCGCTTGATTTACGCCTCATCAAGTAAAAAATCGGGCAACTGCAAAACGATTTTCATTTCGTTATGAAAAATCATCATTGCTGAGAAGTGTCCATGATAATGTCGCCGGGGCTGATAGTTCCGTTGGTGGGGTCGTAAGAATACTGAAGTGGCATAAGGATTGCTCCATTTGTAACACGGGAGGCTTCGCAGTCAGGACCGAAGCTGATAATCTGTGCCGGTGTTGTGTCAATTATAGTGAGCGGTAAGCCCCCATCATTAAATGGGTCAGTCGGGAGATTATTCGGGAATTGCTTCAGGAGCCCTTCCTTTGTTGTGGCGAGTTGTCCTCTGGGTGGAAATGGATATCGGGAGCGGCGCGGTATCTCTATACAAATATCGCCATCGCTCACCGTGCCATTGGTTGGGTCATAAAAGAAGGCGGCTCGATTGTCCTTTTTATCCGGACCGACGCTATAAACCTTGAAGACGTCACCATCAGTTAAAAACTTCAGGGGAGTTTTGCTGAAGGGGTCATTCGGGAAACTCTGCGGCAGAAGTGGAGCAAAGTCAAACTCATTATTTGGGAACTTGCCAGATGTCAGGAGATGATAACGGGCTGCCGCGCTTGCTAAAAGAAGGAGAGACCTTGCCTCCACGGTATCCCATCTGACATGCGTTTCAATTAAATGCCCTGCATAGTGTATATCTTCATCATAAAGTGCATTCCAAAAGGGGCTCTCTGTTCGTCTGAAGTCATCCAGGCGCAGGGTTGCGTCAATTTTCTTCAGATTTTGCAGTGTATCAAAGAAGGTCTTAACTTCTTCCGGGCTTTTACATGCATTAGCCATATAAAGTTCCATACCGCCGCAGGAAATGAATTTCAATGAAATCCCAATGAGGTTGCTTAACAGATTCGTGGGTCCACAACAAATCTGACTGCACCGGTAAATAAGGGTCAAAAGATGAAGGGCACGTTCATTATTTCCTTTCAGCATGGCAAAGGTCGCCTGCACACGCAATACCTTGTATAGCACCTGCACTCCCAAGAAATTGGGGACACTGCCATACAGGAGAGAAGGGGGATGAACAGGAGGAATGCCTGCCTTGCATGCGGCCGCCTTTTCAAGAAGACTCTCAAATGATTCCTTCGGATTCGGCTCACCGATTTTCATGAGCCAATCATAGGCATTTTGCCCTTCTTTGGAAAGCTTATGTGAAGCCACTGCCTGTTCCATCAATTGCGGGATACACGCAATGTTCGGGTTGGGTGTTTGTGAAATACGATCTTTCAGGAGGGCATTTTGTCTTGAAAGTTCGTCCCATTTATCATTCCTCATCAGGGCATCGAGATAAATCACGCAGATATATGGGTCGGTGGGATAATTCTCAAATAGTTTTTCCGCTACGCTGAGGTCTGATTTAAGTCCGCCATTATTTTGAATGCTTTCAAAATATTTGATGATTTTCTTATCCTTAATGCGGTGCAGATAGGAGGATATTGGTTTTGATAGGGTGGTAATTGTCCTCATGACCCTCTTTTCCGCATCGGGAATTCCACCCATTTCTCCGAATCCAATTAAATCCCAGTCCCCTTGAGTTGTGCCGGACGGTTTGAATTGAAGGGCGCCATAAGAATAAGTGCCGTGGACATTGGATACAATTGTCATTTTGCCAGAGCTTGTTATAATTTTTACCGGATTACCTAAACTGTCTGTTCCATCTTTGGGATAAAGAATTTCCGGCTTGTAAGTCAAAATGCGGGGTTCAATCTGCAGAACGGTTGAAATTCCTTCAGCCAGGTATAACCCTTTCACAGTCGCATATTTCGCACGATATGCTATTAGAATAACCAGAAAAACGAACGCTATCAAACAAAATAAAATCATTATCTTTTTCATTTTATCGCCCCCGAGGTTGGATTTTTTATTATTATGTAGATTGAACATCAAGGTCTCGCATGAGAGAAAATTACGGTTAAATTTTGTGGATGAATTGTATGAGCGAGTCAAATAAAAAATAAGCTGTCTAAGTAAAGGCGATATAAGATTAAGGTAAAAGAATCTTGACGAAAAAAGTGCGGGCATGGATTCTCTTTGACTAAGAAAAGCAAAAGTATTTATTAAATAATTCAGGGTGGTTAGACATGAACATAATTTCTCGCTCTATCCTCATCCTTATCTTCATTTTTATCCTGGGGAGTGTAATGATGGGTGTTGAGACATCGGGACTAAAGGGCGGTCTGCCGAAGGCACCCGTTCTAAAATGGACGAATGACGCGCACGAACTGGGTCTCGACCCTGCCATCATCAAGAAGGCGTTCGAGGCACTGGATGCCGGCGCAAAGGAGAATAAGGTGCCCGGCTCGGTTGCCGTCATCGGTCGCAATGGCTATGCCTTATATCCTTACGCCGCAGGTCATTCCATCCTTCAACCTGAAAAACTTCCCATGACGCCTGACACGGTGTTCGACCTCGCCTCGGTGACAAAGATGGTCGCCACAAACACCTCCGTCATGATTCTCATTGAAGAGGGAAAGATTCGCCTTGATGACCCTGTGGCGCGCTATCTTCCTGAATTCGGCGCAAATGGGAAGGAAACGGTCACCGTGCGTCAGTTGTTGACCCACACCAGCGGGTTCCCCCCCTTCAAGCTATTTTACAAGACTCTGAAAGGGCGGGAGGAATTTTACAGGGCGGTTTGCAATGAGGGTCTTACCGCCGCCCCCGGCACACGCCGCACATACAGCGACCTCGGCTTCATGACCCTTGGATTCATTGTCGAAAAGGTCTCCGGCAAAGACCTCAACACATTTACGCAGGAACGGATATTCCGACCACTCGGAATGAAAAACACCCGATTCCAGCCGCCCACCTCATGGAAGCGACGGACGGCGGCAACCGAGGTCTGGCCCTTCTGGAAACGACTCGCCTGGGGCGAGGTGCATGATGAAAACGCAAATGCCATGGGCGGTGTCGCAGGACATGCCGGACTCTTTTCCACTGCGCACGACCTTGCCATCTTCTGCCAGATGCTTCTCAACGGCGGAAAGTATGGAGATGCTCAGATACTGCACCCTGAAACCGTCCGTCAATTTTACACTCCTCAAACCCCTCCCGCAATTTCTGCCGAGCAGGGCATGGGCTGGATTCTCAGCGGGAAGGAAAAGGATGAGTCGGGCGGAATTAGACCTGAAGCCTTTAGCCACTCAGGATTCACCGGCACTTCACTCTGGGTCAGTCCCAAACATAACACCTTCGCCATATTGCTGATGAACGCCATTCATCCGGACAGGGAGAAGGCGGAACGCGCATTTGTCCGCACGCCGTTCCAGGCGGCTGTGCTCAAGGTAATCGAGAGCGCAAAGTCTCCCGCACATTCGCTCAACCGCCTCTTTCCCGCCGACCAATACTGGGTTGAGAAGACACTCCGCCAGATGACCCTTGAAGAGAAGGCGGGACAACTCATCTTTCCCTCCTACCAAAATAAAGAGGAGGTCGCCTTAAGACTTTTGGAAACGGTCAAGCCGGGGGGATTCATCGCTTATCACGGGGGGACAGCGCTCCACCTTGCGGAACTTATCAACCGCCTTCAGGAAGAATCTGAACTGCCCCTCCTCATGACTGCCGATTTTGAACGCGGCGTGGGTTGTTATATTGATGGCGCCACAGACCTTCCCGGGAACATGGGTCTGGGAGCCTCCGGGCGTTTAAGTGATGTGAAAGAGGCGGCGCGCATCACGGCGATAGAAAGCCGCGCCATCGGAGTCCATCTCGATTTTGCGCCCGTCCTTGATGTCAATAACAATCCCAAAAATCCGATAATCAACATCCGCTCCTTCGGTGAAGACCCCCAGATGGTGGCGCGCCTCGGCGTGACCTTGATAAAATCCGCGCAGAAACATGGACTCCTCGCCACTGGAAAGCACTTCCCCGGTCACGGTAACACCTATATTGACAGCCATTCTTCAATGGGGAAGATTGAAGGCAGCGTGAAGGAACTCCACAAGGTGGAACTGCTCCCCTTTGAAAAGGCAATAAAGGATGCGCAGGTTTCCAGCATCATGACGGCGCACCTGTGGATTCCGGCGTATGAACCCACCCCCCTCGCCGCCACACTCTCAAAGAAAATCATGAACCGCCTTTTGCGAAATGAATTTGGTTTCAAAGGCATCCTCTTTACAGACGCCATGAACATGAAGGGTGTTGCCAGAGGTGTGACATTTGAGGAATCCATCATCCGCGCAATTGAGGCGGGATGCGACGCAATCCTGATGCCCGGAGACCCGGAAAAGGCGCACAAGGTCATAGTCGAGGCAGTCAACAATGGTCGCCTGAAGGCGGAGCGCATTGATGCATCGGTGCGGAGGATTCTCGCCGCCAAGACGCGCGTGAACCTGCACAGGGAGCGATTCACCGATATGGAAAAACTTGAAACCCGCGTTGGGACGAAGGAATTTTATGAGCTGGCAAAAAAGATGGCTTACAACAGCCTGACCCTCGTCCGCCATGCCCCTGAGACTCTCCCCCTCTCAACCAGGAAAACCACGGCTGTTATCATGATTGCCAACGAGGTGGGCAATGTGATGGTCTGGAGGGACATTTATACTTTTGGCAACGAGGTCAAAAAACTGAATCCTCAGACACAGGTCCTGTTTATGGGGGATAATGTTACAACAGATGGAAAAGAACAGGCAACACGGCTTATTCACGAATGCGACCAGGTCATCATCGCCCTTTATCCAAGGATTGTTGTCGGGCGGGGAAATGTCTCCCTGAATGTTGACCAGCGCCAACTTCTGGATGAACTGATTGCCATTCGCCTTCCGTATGTTGTTATCTCCTTCGGGAGCCCATATGTTGTAACGGAGCTTCCGGAAGCGCCGACCTATATCTGCGCTTATGGCAATGCGGCGGCTGTGCAGGCGGCAGCCGCTGAGGCGCTTTTTACAAAGGGGCGATTCCATGGACAATTGCCTGTGACAATTCAAGAGTAAATATTAAGAGACCCTAAAAAAATGAATATATTTTCACCACAGAGGACACAAAGGAACACAGAGGAATCACAAAGTGAAAAAACCTCTGTGCAACTCTGTGAATACCTCTGTGAACCTCTGTGGTAAAACCTCGATAGAAAGGAGATAAAGCCATGGCAGTTCTGAAACAATTTTCCGTGCGGCTTGCCAACAAGCCGGGACACCTTGCCTCCCTCTGCAAAATCCTGAAGGATGCCGGGGTCAACATCCTCGCCATCTCTGTTCATGACAGCACGGATAGCGGTATCGCACGTTTCGTACCGGATAAACCTGACATCATCGATGACCTCCTTGTCAGAAACCATTACTGTTATGATGTGAAGGATGTGGTGATGATAACACTGCCAAATGTCCCCGGCGCATTATGGAAAACGGCGCAAAAACTTGCCTCAAAAAAGCTTAATATTGACTACCTTTACACAGCCAATCATCCGGATGTGGAGCGAACGGTCTTGGTTATCAGCACACAGCATCCCAGAATTGTGGATAAACTCCTGAAGGGTCTTTACTAAATTCTCATCACCAAACCGCATAAGCCTGCCTTTTAAATACAAATGAGCAGAGGGAGGAAATACCATGCCTGAGACTCATGCACTTCTGATGAATTCAGCTGGTTATATTGCCCTGGAAGATGAATATGGCGCCAAAAACTATCATCCCTTAGACGTGGTGCTGACACGAGGACAGGGCATCTGGGTCTGGGATGTGGAAGGGAAGCGCTATCTTGATTGCCTCTCCGCATATTCAGCGGTCAATCAGGGTCACTGCCATCCCAGAATTGTCCAGGCAATGATAGAGCAGGCACAGCGACTGTCTATCGTCTCGCGCGCCTTTCGCAATGACCAGCTGGGGGGTTTTTACAAGGAAATCTGCGAACTGACGAAGTCCCACATGGTTTTACCGATGAACAGCGGGGCGGAGGCGGTGGAGTCCGTCATCAAGGCGGTCCGAAAATGGGGTTACACGGTGAAGGGAATCCCGCATGGTATGGCGGAAATTATTGTCTGCCAGAATAATTTCCATGGACGCACAATCACTATAATCAGCTTCAGCACCGAGAAGCAATACCGTGACGGTTATGAACCGTTCACCCCCGGCTTCAAAGTCATTCCGTTTGGAGATGCGGATGCGCTTGAGTCAGCCATCACGCCCAACACCGTTGCCTTCCTGGTGGAGCCAATCCAGGGCGAGGGCGGAGTTATTGTCCCCCCCGACGGCTATCTCCGCAAGGTGCGTGAGATATGCGATAAATACAACATCGTCCTTGTCACGGATGAGATTCAGACCGGACTGGGGCGGACGGGGAGGCTTTTTGCGGAGGAGCATGAGGGGATTGAGGCGGATGTGACTCTTATCGGCAAAGCGCTGTCGGGCGGCCTGTATCCGATCTCCGCCGTTCTTTCAAACAAGGAGGTGCTGGGTGTATTTCATCCCGGCGACCACGGAAGCACATATGGCGGGAACCCGCTTGCCTGTGCCGTTGCACGTGCGGCGCTCAAGGTTCTGATTGAGGAAAAGATGATAGAAAACGCCGCAACTGTCGGTCCCTATTTCATGGAACAACTGCGGGGCATCAAAAGCCAATATGTGAAAGAGGTTCGCGGCAAGGGACTCCTGATTGGCGTCGAATTGCACAAGGAAGCGGGCGGGGCGCGCCATTTCTGCGCAAAACTCAAAGACAAGGGCATCCTCTGCAAGGAGACGCATGAACACGTTATTCGTTTTGCCCCACCGCTTGTGATTCGCAAGGAAGACATAGACTGGGCGCTGGAACAGATTAGCGACGTGCTGGCTCATTAAACCATCGATAATATCCGCCTCAGGCGGACACATGAGCCATTATGTCCCTTCATATTTACACGGAGCAAGGTTATTTCAGATGCCATAATAAAAAACCCCCCGAGAAAAATTCTGGGGGGTTTTTAGATATTGATTGGTTTACTCTGCTTTGGATGCGTTGCAATTCAGCTGGGCAAGGTTTTTGTAAAGATTGAACCTCTGGGCGACAAGTCTCTCCGCCTGCTCCATCAGCATTGCAAAGCGCTCGGGATTGCTCTGCTTCAAGGTCCGGAACCTGATTTCCGCACTGGCGAAATCCTTAAAGGAAATCGTGGCATCTTTGCTGTCCAGCTGCAGCGGATTTTTGTCCTCCTTGAACAGGTCGGGATTGAAGCGATAAAGGGGCCAGAAACCGCACTGCACGGCCCTCTTCTGGTTTTCAAAACCTCTTGTCATGTCAATGCCGTGAGCGATGCAGTGGGAATAGGCAATGATGAGAGAGGGACCGTTGTATGTGTCCGCCTCCGCAAATGCCCTGACGGTCTGCGCAGGATTGGCGCCGAAGGCGACCTGCGCCACGTAGACATTTCCATAAGTCATTGCCAGCATACCAAGGTCCTTGCGTGGCTGGGTCTTGCCTCCTGCGGCAAAGCGCGCCACAGCGCCCATCGGCGTTGCCTTGGACATCTGTCCGCCTGTATTTGAATAAACACCAGTGTCAAGGACAAGGGCGTTTATGTTTTTACCTGTGGCAAGGACATGGTCAAGTCCACCATAACCGATGTCGTAAGCCCAGCCATCACCGCCGACCGCCCAGATGGAACGCCGGATGAGAAAATCAGACAGGGAGATAATCTCCTTCGCATCGGAATTCTTCGAATTCGCAAGTTTCTGCTTCATGACCTCCAGGCGCTTGCGCTGTTCTTCTATCCCCACCTGGCTGGACTGGTCAGCGTTTTTAATCTCACCGAGGAGTTGCTTTACCGCCACGACGTCAGGGTCTTCACAGGCAAGAAGCCTGTCGAGCACCTCATGTGCATAGGTGTTGAGTTTGTCAGATGTCAGGCGCATCCCGAGGGCAAATTCGGCATTATCCTCAAAGAGGGAGTTGGACCATCCAGGACCGCGCCCGTCACTCCGCACGCAATAAGGTGTGGTGGGCAGATTGCCGCCATAAATGGATGAGCATCCTGTGGCGTTTCCAATCAGGAGATGGTCGCCAAAGAGCTGCGTCAGGAGTTTTACGTATGGTGTTTCACCACAGCCCGCACATGCCCCGGAGAATTCAAAAAGCGGGCGCATGAGCTGTGACCCTTTGACGGTTGCCACATTGAAGAGCCTGTAGTCGGTATCGGGTATGTCCAGGAAAAATTTGAAATTCTCCGCCTCCGGCTTACGCAGGGGAATCTGCTCCGCCATGTTTATTGCCTTCTTTCCCTCCTCCGTCTTGCTCTTGCCCGGACAGACCTCTACGCACATCCCGCAACCCGTGCAATCCTCCGGCGCCACCTGGACTGTGTACTTCATTCCTTCAAATCCCTTGCCCTTAGCATCTACTGACTTGAATGTCCCGGGCGCACCCTTCAGATATTTTGGGTCATAATCCTTGATGCGGATGGCGGCATGGGGGCAAAAAAAGGAGCACATGCCACACTGGAGACAGAGCGCGGGCTCCCACCCTGGAATCTTCACGGCGATGTTGCGTTTTTCATACTGTGTGGTTGCCAACGGGAAAGAGCCATCCACCGGCATCCTGGAAACGGGAACCTCATCTCCCCTGCCGGCAATAATCAAAGCCGTCACCTCCTTGACAAAGGCGGGAGCATCATCAGGGACAACAGGCGGGAGCGCAATTGCACTTGTCACCTTCCGTGGATACTGCACCCGCTCAATTTTTTCCAGCGCGGCATCAACGGCTTTAATATTCATATCAACAATTGCCTGCCCCTTGGCACCATAAGTCTTCTTTATGGCACCCTTGATGGAGTCAATTGCCAGATCAGCGGGAATCACCTTAGAAATCTTGAAGAATGCAGTCTGCATGATGGTGTTGATACGTGCCCCCAATCCCAGCTCCTCGGCAATCTTTATGGCGTCAATCACGTAAAATTTGAGCTTTTTTTCAATAATCTGTTTTTGCACCTCAGAGGGAATCCTGTCCCAGACCTCATCCTTGTTGTAGGGGCTGTTCAGGAGAAATGTTCCACCCTCATGGGCATTGCCGAGCATATTGTATCTTTCAAGGAAGGTGAAGTTGTGGCAGGCAACAAAGTTGGCATCGGTGATGAGATAGGTGCTGTGTATGGGGCGTTTCCCGAAGCGTAAGTGAGAAACCGTCACGGCGCCTGCCTTCTTGGAGTCATAGACGAAATACCCCTGGGCGTAATTATCCGTTTCAGAACCAATAATCTTTATGGAGTTTTTGTTTGCGCCAACGGTGCCATCCGCGCCCAAGCCATAGAACATGCCACGAAAGACATCATCCGGCTCAATGGAGAAGTTTTTGTCATATTCCAGGCTTGTGTTGGTGACATCATCAGTGATGCCAACGGTGAAGTGGTTCTTGGGTCGGGGCTGTTTCAGATTATCAAATATTGCCTTGACCATGGCGGGGGCGAATTCTTTGGAGGAAAGCCCGTAGCGTCCGCCGACAATTATCGGATACTGCTTGAATGGGGCAACGCCGATTTCCATGGCTTCCCCAACGGCGGAACGGACGTCAAGATACAACGGTTCGCCGAGAGAACCCGGCTCTTTGGTGCGGTCAAGAACGGCAATCTTCTTGACTGTCGCGGGAATCACTGCCATCAGGTTCTCCATCGAGAAGGGACGGAAGAGTCGCACCTTGACAAGACCGATCTTCTCCCCTTTTGCAACCAGATACTCGACCGTTTCATGAATGGTTTCGCAGCCAGAACCCATGGAAATAATGATAAATTCTGCATCAGGCGCACCCACATAATCAAAAAGGTGATACTGGCGTCCTGTGACCTTCTCAAAACGGTCCATGACCCTCTGAACAATTGCAGGGGCGGCGAGATAATACTTGTTTACCGCCTCGCGTCCCTGGAAATACACATCCGGGTTCTGGGATGAACCACGCAGGACAGGACACTCGGGATTCAATCCGCGCATCCGGTGAGCCTTGACAGCCTCCTCAGAGAGCACTGCACGCATATTATCAAGAGAGACCTCCTCAATCTTCTGGATTTCATGCGAGGAACGGAACCCATCAAAGAAGTGAAGGAATGGGATGCGGGATTCAAGGGTCGCCGCCTGGGCAATCAGGGAAAAATCCATCACCTCCTGGATGGAACCGGAGGGAATCAGGGCGAAACCGGTCGAGCGTGTCGCCATGACGTCACTGTGGTCGCCAAAGATAGAGAGCGCCTGACAGGCAACAGACCGTGCGGCAACATGAAAGACTGTGCTGGCGAGTTCTCCCGCAATCTTGAACATATTCGGAATCATGAGAAGCAGACCCTGAGAGGCGGTGAAGGTTGTGGTGAGAGCGCCAGTTGTCAGGGCTCCGTGAACAGCGCCGGACGCCCCGCCCTCCGACTGCATCTCAATGACCTCCGGGATAGTTCCCCAGAGGTTTTTCTCCCCGGCGGCGCTCTTTTCATCCGCAATCTCCCCCATATTGGAGGAGGGTGTGATGGGATAAATGGCAATCACCTCATTTGTCGCATGGGCAACATGGGCAACAGCGGAGTTGCCATCAATCATGACCATTTTTTTGCTCATAGCAAGGCTCCTTTACTCCGCGGTGGCGGAAATATAATATATGATGTGACAATAAATTACAAAAGATAAGACTTTGTGGAATTTTTCACAAACTCACGTTGGTTTACTCTAAACCGCCAAAACAAGATTTCAAGGAGAAAGTTATAATTGAAGACAGGATTTTCCTTACTGATTTCCGAGATAAAGTAAGATGCAAAAAAAAGGGGATCTTAATTAGGATCCCCTTTATTATCAGCACAATGCAGAAATGTGATTATTTCTGTTTATCCAGCAGCCACTGGTCGAATCCCCAGGCGTTCTTGGGGAGTTCGATATTCTCCTTGCCTGTCGCCTTGGCGATGATAGTCTGGCATTCCTGCGGGATTTCCATATCGGATTCCGCACCGAGGATGAACTTGGGCTTCACGACCACAATTATTTCCGTCTCGTGGTTGGTGTTCGTTTCCTGACCGAAAAGCCAGCCTAAAACCGGAATGGAGCCCAGGATGGGGACTTTGACGGAGCGCTTGACTTCAGAGTTGCGCTTCAGTCCGCCGATGACGAACGGCTCGCCATCCTTCAGGCGCACCTTGGTTGAAACACTGCGGTTGTTAATAACCGGCAGTCCATTGGCGTTGATGCCCACCACAGAATCCGCAGTGAGCAATATGGTCAGTTCCATGGATTCCAGTCCGATAAAGGGCAACATAGCCACACTCACGCCGACAGTGCCGCTCTGCTCAAAATTGACAAAACGCCTATGCTCCTGAGGCAGATAGGTTACGCCGTCATTAGTCACGTTTGGGTTACGGACAATGGTCTCATCATCATACGGGGCGGATCTATGGACGGCGTTAATTGCCACCACCTTATCCACGGCGCCGGCGGACACGGACTGACCGCTTTTCGCCATCAATGTGGTCTTGGTTATCTCGCGAGCCTTCCCCTTGACTTTGAGGAAGTCAATGAATTCCGCTGTGGCAATGGCATCCACGCTCGTATAGCGATAATCACTGTTGACGTTGTCACTGACATAACGAACGACAGTATTATTCACCTCACGTCTAACCCGGACCGTGGAATGGATGCTGGAGAAGATGCCTTCAAACAGATTGCGACCCGGACCATTTTTCCAGTCAATCCAGTCCAGACCAACCTTATCGTCGTTTTGAGTGTTCACCTCATAGACGATTACATCAAGGCGAACCTGGTTGGGCGGGATGTCAATCTCGGAAAGTCCTTTTTTCTGCAGACCTAAAACGGCGGGCTGGTCGTTGAAATACAGGGCATTGTTGGCATAATCAAATCTGAAGTATCCCTCCGGTCCGCGATAATACTGGCTTATCCAGTTGACGTCGGACACGCTGCGGAATTTGCACTTGTAATAGAGGTTCCCATCGCCGTCTTCAGCAATCTTGAGCCAGGGGACATCCAGTTCCTGCGCCGCCGAGCGGATATAAGGCAGCTGGAATTCCGGGCAGACCACCTGCATGAAATATTCACGTTTTTCCTTGTCCTGCAGGACGTCCGCATTGCCGCCTTCCTTCCGGCAGACGGTGCGCAAAACGGCGCGGAGTTCACGGGGATTGGCACTCCTGAACGGAACCAGTTCCGTCGCAAATTGATTAGTATTTATCTTCTGGTTGGTGCGAAGAACCTTCACCACACCGGAATTGGGGTCCAGATTAATCTGCTCATCCTGATTGATATAATCATCCACGCGGCTGTTCAAGGCTTGATTGGTGAGGTTCACGTTAAATTGAGCGCTCCCCGGACCTGCCGGTGTGACCCATGAGCCAGCCACCTGACCGGTCACTTGCTCAGCGCTGAGCCCCCCGAGTGGACTGGGGTCACCTTGCTGATTCTGGATTGGCGATTTTACTCCGGGTTGTTCGCTCGGATTTGACCAATCATGCTCCACAGCCGGAAGGTTCCATGGAATAACCATAAGAACCATCACTCCCACGATTAGTGCGATTTTTTTCGCTAACATGTTTATCCCTCCTATCTTCCTTGAATATTACTTTTCAGAGTCGAGAAGCCACTGGTCAAATCCGATTTTGGTCTCCGGCACGGAGATTTTCTCCTTGCCCTCAGACATGCTCACGATTTTCTGGCTCTCCTCAGAATAATTCTTCATGTCCTCAATATTAACCGGTTTGACAACGATAACAACCATGGTCTTGTCAATTCGCTCGCTCTCACCGCTAAATAGCCATCCCAGAATCGGAATATTGCCGATGAGGGGCATCTTCTTGACATTTTTGATTGCACGCTCGCGGGTCAGACCGCTGATAACCACTTCCTTTTCCACCGTTTAACATTGGATACTCCATTGATTCCAGATGGCGCAGCGGGGGTAGGCTGAGGAAGAACACCTGAATAATAATTTTTGTTGAAATACAGATATTGTTCCGTAGCTGACAGGGTCGCGAGACTGCCGCTCATGACGGATATGCAATTCTCGGCTACAATTTTCGCCTTGTTTTTCACAACGAGGAAATCAAAGTAAGCGTAGGGATAGTCGAGATAATACCCGCCATCGCGTG
>JAPLSR010000108.1 GCA_026398545.1 Candidatus Sumerlaeota bacterium
GATTCATTTTTTTAGTTTCTTTTTAATTCTTGGGGTTGTTTTACCATCAGCGATTAAACCATGCCCTATAACAATTTTTTATCATAAATCGGTTGGATAACACGCTGGAGTTTGGGAAGTTTGTGCATAAACAGGGATGCCCCGATGAGACAGCATCCTCCGCCAATAAATAGTGTCCAGGGTGCGCCCATTTTGCTGGCAAGTGTACCCGCCAGAAGACTCCCGAAAGGCGCCGTGCCACCGAAGGCAAAGGTGAAGTAACTCATGACCCGCCCTCGCTTGTCATCATCTGCAATGGACTGCAGGACCGTATTGCTTGATGCCATCTGCACCATGAGTCCGAATCCGCAAAATGTCAAGAGGAAGAGGGAAAGGGGGAAAATACGCGAGAATGAGAATGTGATAAGCCCGAAGGCAAAGATGGCTGATGCAATAGGTATTGTCCGTTCCAATCCACGGACGCTTTTCCGTGAAGCAAGAAAGAAGGCACCGATAAGCGCCCCCACACCCACTCCGCCCATGAGAAAACCCAGCGTGTGCGGACCCCCATGGAAGATATCTTTTGCAAAAATGGGCATTAATACTGCATAAGGCATTCCTATCATACTCACCAGACTTAAAAGGAGGAGGATGTCCCGGATTGGTGCAAATCCAAAGGTATAGGAGAATCCCTCCTTTATATCCTGGAACATATAAGTCCTTGCGTTTTCCTTGGGAATTGGTCTGAGCCTCATTGCGAAAAGGGCAATTATGACGGCGATAAAGCTCACTCCGTTCAGAAGGAAGCAGACGCCTTCGCCGGTTGTGGCAATCACGAGACCGGCGAGGGAGGGTCCGATGAGGCGGGCAAGGTTGAACATGGAGGAGTTCAGGGCGATGGCATTGCCGATATCTTCCCGCCGCTCTATTATATCCATGACAAATGACTGGCGCACGGGGGTGTCAAATGAGTTGATGAATCCAAGGAAGAGGCTCATAGATATGATGTGCCACACTTCGATGGTGCCCCATAGGGTGAGGAAGGCGAGAATGAAAGCCTGAAGCATGGCAAGAGCCTGAATCACGATAACCATGCGGTGGCGGTTCCACCGGTCAGCCATGACGCCCACAAATGGAGTAAGGAAAAAGACAGGGATAGTGCTGAAAAATTGCACCGCCCCAAGGAGAAAGGCAGAGCCTGTGATGCGATACACAAGCCACCCCATTGCAGTCTGCTGCATCCATGTCCCGATGAGTGAGATGCCCTGGCCTCCAAAGAAGAGGCGATAGTTGCGGTATTTTAGGGTGCGGAAGATGAATTTAATGCCTGTTGGTTCCTGAAAGCTATTGGCTGTGGACAAGTGTCAATCCTTTGATGGATGAAAAATAAAAAAGAATCACAGGGTTTAAAGTCAACAAACTCTATCCCTGTTTTCTAAACATGAGTGGATTATTAATGTCCAGTTTTTTTATCTGCAGGGGCGTGGGCACGCTTCAATTTTCCGATTAATTCGGGAACTCTATCAAGATTAATCCGCCTGAGGCTGATGGTAAAAATTGAATTTTTTATTGGAAAGTTGACAGGCACTCGTGGAAAGATATTTTTTTCAAAATCGTTTGTTATTGACAAAAAAGGACAAGGTAGTATCAAGACACAATACACAATTGTTGAAGATAATGAGATATGGGGGTTCACATCGGGCTTGCCCCGATGAATGATTATGGCTCAATCAGAAAAGAAAAATATTGGTTATTTCTTTCCGCTGGAGAAGCACCCTTCCTTCCAGCAGGAGTATGTGATATCAGAAGATGTTGTCACAATCGGGCGCCATCCCAATAACACTATCCCCGTCCCCCAGGAGTCCATCTCACGACAGCATGCCAAGATTGAAAAGGTTGATGATGTCTTTTTTATTGTGGACTTGAACAGCAGCAACGGCACGATGGTCAACGGTCAGCGGATTACACGTCATGAATTGAAAGAAGGCGATGTTATAACTCTGGGTGATGTGGAATTCGGATTTTCTTTTCGCTCCAAGAAGGACCAGGAGGTGGCAAAGGAGGAGGAAAGCACGGTATCACTCCTTCCCGAGGAGAAGGCGCGTGGACAATTCACCACCATCCTGACGGCGAAGACCACCGATTCCACGCCCCTTCCCTTCACCGAGGCGGCTGTTATTAACAAATCAGAGCTCATCAAAGCCAAC
>JAPLSR010000144.1 GCA_026398545.1 Candidatus Sumerlaeota bacterium
ATGCCCCTGTATGTGCGGGGTGGCTCCCTTATCCCCATGCTGGGGGACAGGGATGCAGGAGCGCTTGAAATCAACTCCTTCGCCGGTTCGGATGGAACGGCGGAATTTTATGATGATGACGGCGAGACCACGGATTATGAAAGGGGTAGTTTTGCCCGTCTTGAGGCACAGATTTCATTTGCGGGCGATACTGCCACATTCAGGGCGAAACCCTGGAGCGGCACATTTGCAAAAAAGGCATCCGACAGAAACCACATCCTTTGCCTCCATACACCGGATGAAGTTATCAGAAGGGAACTCTCTGAACTATCGCGCGGCAAGATGGTTATAAAAAAGGTCTCAATGGGTGTGGGTTCTGAGAAGGCTCTTAAGCGTCGCCTGACTTTATCCGATTTGAGGAGGCGGCTGTGTGTGGCTCATGCCCTCGAAGAACTCTGCGGTTCTGATGAGCATATCCTTGGACAATATGCCTCCCTGATAAATGAAAAAGTAGCGGATGAGAAGGTCTTCCGCGCCTTTTTCACAAAGCGCCTCGGCGAGTTGCTCAAAGATTCACAAGCCTGTACAACTATAATTCATGAGATGCTCCTGCAGGAACTGCTCGGCGTTTATGCCGAGGTGAGACTTGCCGATTCAGGTGAGCCGGATGTCCTCCTTGTCACGGCGCGTCTCTGGTCAGCCCCCACTGCCGAGAAGGGATGGAAGGCAGATTTGCGATGGAGACTGTTAGAAGACTGGCGTTGTGGTGCCGCCTCAGGAATAAAAAGAGGCGATGTCATCTCCGGTGAATCGCTTTTCACGCAGGTAAGGATTCATGTCCCCGCATCGTATAATGTCTTAGGCAGTGTGGAATTCAGGGCTGAGGTTAATCTGAAGAAAGGGAAACGCCGCCTGAGTTTTCATCCGTGCGCCTCGCTGGACCTTGCCGGTATAAGGGAGGCTTGGGTTATTGGTCCCTTTGACGGCGATGAGGGTGGATGGGAACATGTCTATGAACCTGAGAAGGGATTTGACGCCTCGGCGGAATATCAGGGGAAATACGGTCCTGTGCGTTGGCGCCATGTCCGTATCCCCGTGGATGGACGTGACATCTGGAGCAATTTCCCACTCTTCGATATGCGAAAAATTTTAGACACACGGGGAGACTCTGAGATTGCCTACCTCTGGTTCCGCGTCCGTGCGGCAAGGAAGGGGCGATATAATATTATCATCAAGAATGATGAACAAGTTCAGTTCTGGGTCAATAAAAAGCCCCAGGCGCATGTTGAATCCTTTATCCGCTCCCGCCAGATAGACCTTGAGAAGGGGATGAACGAAATCCTGCTGAAGGTTCACCGGACGTGGGGGGATTGGGATTGTGGTGTGGCGATTGTTTCCTTTGCAAATAGCGGACCGCCGGAAGGATTGCAGGCTCCATCTCTGATGTCTGTATAGCGATTCAAATGTTCTTTTGTCGCCCCTCACGCACTATAATAAAATTGTTGCATTCCTGAGGATAATCCTGTTAATAAAGATTGATTTATAGCCAGAAATTAAACAGCTTTATAAATATCCATTCCGAAAGGATGTGATATAGATGAAAGGCTCATTTTGCAATCCGCCCCCAATTGCCCGCTTAAATATAAAGAGAAGTCTCCTGTTGTTTATCCTGACGGGAATGATGGGGTTTTTTAATTTTGTGTATTCCCAGGAGGCGCAGCCGTCAAGCACACCGGCAAATCTGGTTACGACAACCGCCGTGGATGCCGCCATGGAAAAAATCCGTATGTTTTACGGGTTGGGGCAGTATGACAAGGTTGTAATTGAATGCAGGAAACTTGAAAAGATTACCCCCGGCAACAAAATGGTCAATTATTATCGCACCCGTGCGGAATCCAAACTTGCGGAAAAGGGTTTGCTTGAAGGTTTGAAGATGCCTCCTGAACCGACTCCCACGCCTAAAGCTGCGCAAACCACAGCCGCCCCGCCTGCGCCTCCTTCGGGAGCCACACCGGTCGTTATAAATCCAATCGGAGCTACGCCTGCCGCCGCAATACCCGCCGGAACCGCTCCTGCCGGCACACTATCCGTTTTGAATCCCTTTGGCGTTCCACCTGCCACCACGGCAACGCCCGCCGCCGGCACCCCTGCCGCAACTTCTCCAGCGGGCCCGAATCCTTTTGAAGCGCCACCGGTAACCGCTCCTCTGGGAATTGCAAAACCTTCACCCACGCCAACGCCCAAACCCGCAACCGGTGTGGAAAAGAAGGCTGAGGGAAGTCCGGTTGGCGAGCCTTCCAGAGCTGAAGCGCCCGCCGCCGCTACCCCTGTGCCGTCTGCGCCCGCCGTATCAAAATCCTTCCTTTCGGAGAATTTGAATTTAATCGTGGCGGTAGCAGTCGCCGCGGTCGCTTTGATTATGGTCGTTTTTCTTATCATGCGAATCATTAAAAAGATGGGTGCGCGTGCAGGCGTTACTGCAGAGGAACCGACGGGAGAAGTGGACGCCGGTATTCCGGAGCGCGCAAAAACCCGTATGTCTTTTACAACGCCTCTTCCGGATGAGTTTCAGCAGGGGGTGCCCGATTTTCCCGAGCCGCCTCCAGAAGTGGGAGAAATACCCGGTATCCCGACCCCCAGCCCCGCCGGTGATTTAACCGTCCCCAGAGTTACCAAACCTCGAATGGATGCGGATTTTCCAACGCCATTCCCCGATGTCCCGGATGTGCCTGATATCGAATCCCCCGTTACCTCCAAACCAACCCCTCAAGGCTCGCTGGATATTTTTAACATCCCCGATATTCCAGGTCCAACGCAGATGCCCCCCACCGCTAAACCATCACCCGTCAAACCGCGCGCGCAGGCGGGCGCACCCGGCACGCCTCCCGACCTCCCATCTCTGGATTTTACCGGGGACTTCGGCCCAACGCCTGACGTAGTTGAACCGGAATTGCCACTCCTGCCCTCTCTGAGGCGGGAAAGCAGCATTCCGGAACCTGAGCCGCCATCGGCTATTGAAACACCCATACCGGAGACTGATGTAATTTCTTTTGACTTTCCTCCAGCGCTTGAGCCTCTCCCATCTCCGCAGGCTGTTGCCCAGACGCCTGAATTTCCTGAAGAACCACAATTTGAGAAACCCCTCACGCCGGATATACCTTCTCCACCCATAGAATTTGACAATATGGATGTCATGTCCGCCCCCACCATGTCCGCCGCGCCCCCCATGACTGAAGGTAAGCCCCAGGCTCCGCCGTCAATCTCCATTGAGGAGGCGCTGGGCTTCGATTTCACCACTGATGAGAAACCGCAGGAAAAGGAGGCGCCCATTGCCGGACCTTTAGAAGCCATGTCCTCCACATCGATGGACCTCGAAACCTTTCTATTTTCCGCCGCAAGTGAGGAGCAGTCGGAAACTGTAGTTGCAACGGAACAGCCTCATGAGACAAGAACAGAAGCCCCATCCTCATCACAGCCGATGATGGAGAGTTTTGACAGCCTTATGTTCGCCGGTGAAACGGGTCAGGAGACCCAACTCGTATCGTCTGAAGAGACACGCAATAAGCCCCCGGAGATGTCTCCCGCAGCCTCCAGCCCTGAGGAGAGGATTGTCCCGACCACTCTGCCAACTTCGCCAAGAATTTCCCCGGAGTTCCCAAAGTCAGCCCCGGCGGCGCCGGTCAGAGCAGAAGAATCCCAACGCACAACAGGTGCTGAGGCAACACCGTCGGAAAGAGTATTTCAGGAGTTGAGCCTTGAGTCTCTTGGACAGGTTGTTGCGGAGGGTGAGAGGGCTCCTAAAAAGGGACAGGGCGTTCCTCCTTCACGTCAGAAGATTGAAGAGCGCAATGAAGTCCTCTTTGCAGACCAGTTCAAAAAGGGGAGGGAGGCATTTGAAAAGAAGGACTGGAAAAAGGCTGTGCATTACCTCTCTGTTGCCTCCGCCATCAAGCCGGAGGTGGAGGAATTAGAGGAGATGTTGTCCGTTGCCCGCCAGCGGAAACGGGCGGCAGAATAGTGACATGACAGCAAGTGCCGTTGCGCCTAAATTTATAAGACATTTTAATTATGACTGAGATGCTTTATGCCGACCTTGCTTTGAATCTGCCAACTCCCAACACTTATCAATATATTATCCCATCCAATCTTCAGCCTGTGGCTCGCGTTGGGGCGCTGGCGCTGGCGCCGATTCAAAATCGCCGTGTCGCCGGGTGCATTGTGGGCATTTCCGGGGAGAAGAAATGTGAGTCCCTGAAGGAATTGAAACGCATCCTGAGCCCGGATTTTGCCATCGAGCCGGAGCTGATTGAACTTTCACGGTGGATGTCCCGATATTACTTTTGCTCCCTCGGCGAGGCGCTTGCCTGCGTGTCCTTCCTCGGCTTCAACGATTGTCGCCAGCGGATGGAGAAATGGGTGCGGGTAAAAGACCTTGCCTCCCTGAAGCGCCCGGATGCCCTTGATGCCTTTCCCACCCGCCAGGCGGATGTCCTCAGATTTTTTCTCCAGCGAAATACGGATTTCGAAAAACTTGGCATTCTCAGAGGGGAGACGGGTGTTTCACCTTCAACAATCCGGGCGCTGGCGAAAAAAGGAGCGATTGAAATTTTTCAATCGACCGTTGAACGCGGCGATGAATATCCCCATGATGTGCCTGCGACCATTCCTTTTGAGCTGAATGAACAGCAGTCTGCCGCCTTTGCCGCCATCCATGCCGCTATCTCTGAATCCCGCTATAAGACCTTTCTCTTAAACGGCGTGACGGGAAGCGGCAAGACGGAAATCTACCTCCAGTCTCTTGATGAAGTGCTCCGGCGGGGCGGACAGGGTATTGTCCTCGTCCCTGAGATTGCCCTCACGCCCCAGACGGTGGAGCGTTTTCGCGGACGCTTCGGCGACCGCATCGGCGTATATCACAGCCAGCTCACCCTGGGGCAGAAATATGATATGTGGCGCGGTATCGTCGCCGGGAAAATCCAGTGCCTTGTAGGCGCTCGCTCCGCCGTCTTTGCCCCTTTTCCCCGCCTCGGTCTTATCGTTGTGGATGAGGAGCATGAGACCACTTATAAACAGAATGATACGCCGCGCTATCACGCCCGTGATGTGGCGGTTGTGCGGGGCATGCGCACCGGCGCCGTTGTCATCCTCGGCAGCGCAACGCCCGCCCTTGAATCCTGGCACAATGCACATATTGGCAAGTTCACCCTACTGACCCTGCCGGAGCGCATCAGGCAAGCGCCACTGCCCTCTGTGACCCTTGTCGATTTGGGGGAGGAGCTTATCAAAAACAAAAACGCGGGTATTTTTTCGCTCAGGCTCATGACTGCCATCGAAAAGAGGCTTGAGGCGGGTGAGCAGGTGATTTTGTTTCTCAACCGGCGCGGGTTTGCCAATTTCATCCTTTGCCCCGCCTGCCATAAGTCAATCTCCTGTGAGCATTGCTCCATCACCATGACCTATCACAAGGTGGGGGAGCGCCTCGTCTGTCATTACTGTGGGGAGCAAAAGGCAGTGCCATCTGTCTGCCCGCAGTGCGGGCATGAGAATCTTCTGAGGCTGGGCGTCGGAACTCAGCGCCTTGAGGAGGAGCTGGCGGAAAAATTCCCCGCCGCGCGCATCCTCAGGATGGATGCGGATTCCCTTGGCTCGCGCAAATCCTTTCTGGAAAAGTGGAGGGCAATAACAAAGGGCGAGGTGGATATCCTCTTCGGCACGCAGATTCTTGCAAAGGGGTTCGACCTTGCGCCCGTCACTCTCGTGGGAGTTATCTCCGCCGACCATGCCCTCTTTCTGCCGGACTTCCGCAGTTCGGAACGCACCTTTTCCATCCTGACGCAGGTGGCTGGCCGTGCCGGGCGCGGAGATAAACCCGGCGAGGTCATCATCCAGACCTATCTCCCCAGGCATTACAGTATCGTGGATGCGCTTGCCCAGGATTATGCCGTCTTTGCAAAAAGGGAGCTTGCCATCCGCCGCGCCATCCGATTCCCACCCTATTTCAGGCTCATATCCGTCCTTTTTCAGGGCAAGAAAGGGGGGGGTGTTTCAGAGCATATCAATCGTTTCGGTAATCTGCTTCACATCTTCGGAAACCAGATGCGCCTGACAGGGGTATCCATTCTCGGTCCGGCGCCATCGCCGATTGAGAAACTCGGCGACCATTACCGCTACCGCCTTCTCCTGCGGAGTGAAGGGATGGGCGACATGCAACGCCTCCTGCGGGCGGCGCTGGAAAAATATCATTCCCTGAAACTGAAAGGCGCCTGCCGCATCATCATTGACGTTGACCCGCAGGACATGCTTTGAAAGAGGTGACGCACTGATTGGCGGCGCGGGCAATGAGGGCGGTGATGATGGGCAGGTCAACGCGATGGATGAAATCGGTCGCGTTGTTTTCATTGAGAGTTTTTGAAATGGCGTCGGGATTGATGGACGTCCATTTCAGGATGGATTCCAGCCTCGCAATCTCGCGCGTGCGGGAAAAATAATCCCCCGTTATGAGGATTGATTCAATTACTCCGCCCGATAAGCACAGATGCACCTGAATCAGCCCGCCGGGCGTTCTTTCTTCGGCGGATGCCATGCGCCGGCGCGGGGCGCGCACGCCATAAACCCATTCATCATTATCATATTTTTCGAGCCGTAACTCGCGGACACGCTCAGTTTCTCGCGCCGTTATCTCTGCCTGCGGAAATTCCAATCCAAGTGAATTGCGGAGAGCGCGGAGTGTTGCCTCCTGTATCTCCGCAAGCGTGATGGGACAACCGGCGAGCTCCCGACGCATGGTGGTCATTCGCTCGCTGAAGCAGGAAATTCCTCGGTCAAGCATCTCTGGCACGGGGAGATTCAGAATATCCAGCATGGTCTCAAGGTCAAAATCGACAAGAAGACTCGTGTGGAAGAAGGTGACGCCATCCTTATCCTGTGAGATTGCGAGACCGGCGATTTTTCTGCCTCCTACTGTGAGGTCGTTTTTCCCCATGAACTCCGCCTGAAGACCGAAGGTCGCAAGGGCGCGGGCAAGAATTGCCGCAAGGAATTCAAAGGCGCCTTTAACAGTCTTTGATAGACCCTGGAGGGAATCGGGCAGCGCCAGACCGAATGCCATCTGGTCGGGCGTCATGAAGACCGTCCCGCCGCCGGTGATGCGCCGGTTCACGCTTATGCCGTGAGCCTCGCATCGGTGCAGTCGCAGGCATGACGCCGTATTCTGATAACGTCCCACAAGGGCACAGGGCAGATAATGATAAAGATGGAGGGTTGGAGGCGCCGCCCCCCCCGCCACGGACTCGCATATCGCCTCATCAATTGCGAGCCCCTCCGCGGCGCATAACGTCTCATTATGGATATAGCGGCTCGGCGGGGTCACAGATTGCATACCCATGGTCATGATTTTAAAAGCCATTCGGGTTGATATGACTTAAAAACTCTAAAAATTTGGGATTCACCACAGAGGCACGGAGGACACAGAGGATAATGAAACAAAGAAAATATCGGAAATGCTCTGTGCACTCTGTGACTCTGTGGTGAATGAATTTCATTTTTTATGGGCTCTTATAGTGCCCTCATGATTAGGGCGTTCAAATCCTGGATGTCCATGCGGATTCCTGCCTCATTTGCGCCTTCCTTCAGGTTGAGGAGGCAGGTGGGGCAGGCGACGACGAGGATATCCGCGCCGAGGTTTTGCGCCTCCCGCACACGCTCTGAGGCTATTTTCTTTGCTAGGTCCGGATAACTCCCGAGGAGTGGACCGCCACAGCAGACAGCCTCTTCTCGGTTCATGGGAAATTCAAGAAGTGTCAGAGCGGGGATAGCCTTCAGCACCTCGCGCGGCTCTTCATACACTCCGCTATGACGCCCGATGTCACATCCGTCAAAATATATAACCTTTTTCGGGAGCGGTTTTGTTAATTTCAGTTTTCCATCCCTTATGAGTTGCGCAAAGAGCTGAGTCACATGAAGAGGAGTGATGGTGTCGGCGTAATGCTCCTTCATCGCCTTGAAGCAGCCCGCACATGGCGTGACCACATATTCCACCCCGAGTTCCCTCCATGCCGCCTTGTTGCGCGCCATTTGTTCTTCCGCCTGCGCCATGTCGCCCATGCGGATAAGCGGGTCGCCGCAGCATTCCTCACTGTCGCCCAGAAGGGTGAAGTCCACGCCCGCCTGCTGGAGGATGCGGATGACCGCCTTGCCAATGCGGCTCTGGGCGTATGAGATGGCGCAGCCTGCGTGCAGGAGATATTTTGCGGGGCGGGGTTTTTTCAATTCCGGCGGCAGCCACGCGCCGCGTTCCGCCTTTGGCTGGCTGAAAGGATTGGACTGCTCTTTGATATTCATGCGGATGCGGTCTGTGGTTTCCGGCAATGCCTTTCCCTTTTTGAACATTGCCGCCTTTGCCTCAAGTATGAGGTCGTTCACAGGCACGCCCGGCGGACAGGTCACGCGGCAGGCATCGCATTGCAGGCAGGTGAGAAGCGATTCCTGCACGTCATCGGTGAGTTCAAGTTCGCCCTTCATCACTGCCTTGATAAGCCGGATTCGTCCCCGCGCCACCTTGGACTCCATCATGGTGACGGTATAGACGGGGCATGTATTCTGACAATTGCCGCATTTCATGCAGCGAATAATGTCCTCCTCGCGTTCAGGGATGAAATTCATCAAGGTCACCTCAGATTGGGACTTCCTCATTAATCCTGCACGAACATCTTTCCGGGGTTCAGGATATTATTCGGGTCGAGTGCGCGTTTGAGGGCGCGCATGACCCTGACCCCGACATCGCCCACCTCTTTTGGCATGAAGCGCGCCTTGGTGGAGCCGATGCCATGCTCTCCGGAAATCGTTCCGCCGAGGAAGAGCGCAAGGTCGAAAATTTCCTCAATTGCTTTTTCCACGCGGGCGAATTCCTCTTTGTCGCGCTCATCGGTGAGGATGGTGGGATGGATATTTCCGTCGCCCGAATGTCCGAACATGACGATTCAGATATTAAATTTCTGCGCAATGGCATTGACT
>JAPLSR010000059.1 GCA_026398545.1 Candidatus Sumerlaeota bacterium
GGCGCGATAAACCTTTTGTGCGTCCAGCTCATCCATGCAGTTCGGTGACTTATCACACATCTTCCTATAACAGGGGGCGCAGGGAAAATCCGTTACAATCTTCACTCCCCTGCCATATAAATCCACCTCCTGAGAACACGTTGGACCGAAGAAGATAGCGACATGCTTTTTGAGGGCGATTGCAACATGAGCCGCCAGACTGTCCGAGCTCACAACCACATCGCAAAGGGAGATGATGCCCGTGAATTCCTCAAGAGGATTGCTGCAACCGGTGTCTTTCAAAATAGCACCGCATTTCTTTAGAATTGCCTGATTAAATTCATATTCTCGTGGACCGCCCAGGAGAAGGAGGTCACAATCGCCATCGCGCGCGATGGTTGAGGCAAGGTCGCAAAAACCCTTCACCGTCCATTGCTTTGTTTCAAAAACAGTGCCGCAACCCGTATTCAACCCAATGCGGAAACGCCCTGATGACAGATTCAGTCTTCCAGCCATGTCACGGGCAAAATCCTCAGCCCGCCCGGATAAATGGAAAACATACTCCTCCCGATGATAAGGAATCTCCGCCATCTTGAAGATGGTTTCTTGATATGTCTCCACGTTCAGGCGAAATTTGAGTTCATCATGGAGCCCTAGCTGAATGGCATACAGGCTGGCGTCATTGGCAATGCCAGGCGTGCCCGCCGCAGAATAGGCAAATCCGCGTTTTTCCTTTGCGCGGACGGTATCGAAGAGCGCCAGCGCCCGCTCCTCCTTTTCAAAATTGATTGCCACGTCAAAGGGAATGCGCGTCACGCAGAGAGCGCCGCCAGTATCAAATATGTGCAGGGCGTCTATATACGGGTTGTTTTGCAGGAGAGGAACAGCATTGGGGTCGGTGAGCCACGCGATGTGGCTTTGAGGATAATGCCCTTTGAGCGCTGGAAGTATCGGTGTTGTCCGCAGGACATCGCCCAGCGCCGCCAGTTTGATAATCAGGATGCGCACACCGCAAGGTTCAAATCTGCCACATCCATCGCAAAATTCTGAAATCCCGCACGGCTTGTAACCTGTGTAATATCGGCATTCAAACCGGATTTTATCTTTCTGAAGGCGGCTTAAGATTTCGGACATGCGTATCTTTTTCTCCTCAACCATTTATCTCACCATCCACAAATTATTCCGATTCCGCATAAACCATCCGAAGCAATCTGACATACACACGGAGGAGTTCCGCCACGCTCCACGCCTGTGCGAAACAGCCCCGCGGTGTGTGTGGCGGTTCCGCATCAAAGATTTCAGAGATGCTGCCCACACAGGCATCTTCCAGATGGCTCAGCAAAGGCTGAAGGGAGAGGAGCCCCTCCTGTGCCACATCCCGGCTACAACCCTTTACGTTGAGCAAAGCATCAACATAGGGACCGATAAGCCATGCCCACACAGTCCCCTGATGATAAGCAATATCATGATTCAAGGGATTACCCCTATAGCACTTTTTATAATCCGGATGTCCGGGCGCAAGCGACCTCAGACCATAAGGAGTGAGCAGAAAACGCCTTACCGTCTCCAGCACTGCTGTGGCTTTTTCTCCCGTGAGGATGGGATTGGGCAGACTGATGGCAAAAATCTGGTTCGGTCTGATGGACGCATCGGGACCTGTATCGCCCAGCGTGTCATACAGGTATCCCCCATCCTCAAACCAGAATTTTCTCTCAAAGGACTGCCTGACCTTTTCCGCATGAATCTCATATGCGGTAAAGCCGGTTTCATCACCAAGAAGGTCGGAGAGATATGCGGCAATGCGCAGGGCATGATACCAGAGGGCATTAATCTCCACATTCTTTCCAATGCGTGGGGTGATGCCCCTGCCATTAACCTTGGCGTCCATCCAAGTAATCTGCCAACCCTTCTCGCCGCCTCTCAGCAGTCCATCGGAATCCTGGCAAATGCCGAATCGCGTCCCTTTTACATAATTCTGGATGATATCCCTGACCACCTCCATTAAGGGGTTGCAAATTGTGTCCAGGTCCCTTGTGGCAAGATAATACTCATAAATGGCGTGGATGAACCAGAGACTGGCATCAATGGTATTGTATAGAGGCTTCACTTCGCCATCGGGGAATATGTTTGGGATAAGTCCATCCTTATAGTAACGCAAAAAGGAGATGAGCAGACTCCGCGCCTCTTCATAACGCCCCGTGGCAAGAAGGAGACCGGGAAGTGAGACCATCGAGGCGCGCCCACTGTCCGTGAACCAGGGATAACCGGCGATAATGGAAACCCCGTCGCCGCGTTTCACAATAAAGGAATCGGATGCCTTCAAGAGCATGAGAAGATATTTATCCTCCTGCTTCAGGGGATGGAGCTCAATCGCCCTCTTTTCAAAGGACTGGTGTCGGCGGATTTCCTCACGCTCCAGATAAATAGCCGAAGGGGATGTTTCTTCCTCACTGGTGGCAGTTATCGAGGCGGCAATTTCTTTCGACAGGGTGAAGATAAACTCGCACATCTTCAGAATAAAATCGACATGTTCAAAGCCCAAACCTTCCTCGGCAGGATAATAAAATCTTGCCCAGGAATACTTGGGCTTGCTGATAGACTCTGCATTGTGATAGAAGACAAGCCGCGGGGCATCGGCAGATGCGCGAAAATGCAAAACGCCGGGACATTCCTCCATATTCATGTCTAAGCTGTGACTGTTGGGATTCACGGTATGGATGTCCCGGAAGGTGACATACGGTGTGACGATAAGCTTGATGTCCCCGCTGCCGCTGATGATTCTATAACGGACAATAACGGTATTCTTTTTCTGAACCATAAAGAGACGCTTTTCAATTTCACAATCCCCTGCGGCAAAGGTGAAAATCGGAAAGGGGTCAAGGCGGAAATTGCTCATGAACCGCTGCCCTTCCGCCTCCGCATCCACTGTGGTGAGATTGCTTGAAAGGGAGTATTCATTTCCATCCACGAGGAGCTTTTCATCATACTTGACCAGCATGAGGCGCCGGTTCGTAGGGGGCGTCAGGGCAATGTTAAGGAGTCCGTGATATCTGCGGATGTTGCATCCAATGATGGTGGACGCCGCATAGCCACCGAGTCCGTTGGTCAGCAGCCACTCCAGCTCCAGCGCCCGCGAGGCATCCTGACACACTTCAGCATCGATATCTATCAAGGGGTTCATATACAACCCTGCGGCACTGAATAATCACTATAAGAATTCATTTTATGCCACCTGAATGCAAGATATTTTTGTGCTTATCTCTCCGGGGAGATTTCCCACGAGCAGGGATGGTCAGTCACAATAAAAGGATTATGAATTCTCTGGGTGGTAACCTCAAAACGGACTGCTCGGGGATGATAATCATAAAGACAGTTGGGGGCATCACGGTCGTAAAGGGTGAGGCTGATGTCATACTTTGCAAAGAGAAGGAGGAGCGGGCGGAAAAGGATTAATATCCTACCCCTCCCTTCCAGACACGATGGTATAAAGTTCGCCGCCTCGGAGGTAATGTCCGTTATGAGGAGATTATCCAGACGTGTGATAGTTAGACGGATTCCGGGATGCTCCAGAACCCTCCCCTCTGTGTCAAAGGTGATTTCTACTGTCATTGGCTCGCCCGCACGGAAGGCGGTCTGCTCCCCACCCTGACCATCAAGCAGGCGAACATTTCTGACGATGGGTTTGCCGCCAGTGCTTATGATTTGTGTTGCGTCTCTCTCCGCAACTGTCGCGCCATTGCCCCCATGAAGTACAGAACGATAGGCATGGGCAACCTGACCCGCTGGTCCAGCCATGCAGACCAATCCATCCTCCAGCCACACAATCTCGTCGCACAGGTAATTTGCCACCTCAATCTCGTGGGTGACAAGCACAATGGTTTTCCCATTTTTCTTGAACTCTGAAATTCGTGTGATGCACTTTGACTGAAACTCAAGGTCGCCCACACTCATGACCTCATCAATAAGCAGGATATCGGGGTCCATGTTGGCGGCGATTGAGAATCCGAGGCGCGCCTGCATCCCTGAGGAGTAATGTTTGATGGGGGTATATAAAAATCCCTCCAGTCCGGAAAACTCAATGATTCGGGGCAGGCGTTCCATTATCTCCTTTCGGGACATGCCCAGGATGGCTCCGCTCAGGAAAATATTTTCCATTCCGGAGAGTTCTTCCTGGAAGCCCGTCCCGAGTTCCAGAAGGGCAGTCACCCTCCCTCTCGTTCTGAGCATGCCGCTCGTAGGTTTCAGAATGCCGGCGATGACTTTTAAAAGAGTGCTCTTGCCGGAGCCGTTGCGCCCGATGATACCCAGCATTTTACCCTTTTCCACGCTGAGATGAACGCCGCGCAGCGCCCAGAAATCCTGCTCATGCCCTCCCGGAAAAAGGCAAGTGGGAAGATATTGGAAAATCCCCCCCTGTGGTTTGAGGGGAAAGTCAAACCTCTTCTTCAAATCAATTATTTCAATTGCCTGTTCCATTCCCGAATTTCGTGAAAGGGATAATACCACCCATAACTTTAAAGAAAAACGGATTACCTTATACATCAAGCGATTGAAACACTGCAAGTCTTTTGAAAAAAGAGTTGCATCAAAAAATTGAAATAGTATAAAAATCATCTTTAAATATTTTTAATCGGATATCTTTCAATTTCACAATCGGGCAGTAGAGGAGGTGACTCCATGTCCAAAAATACCCTGACACAACTTGCCATCTTTGTGGAGAACCGCACGGGGCGCCTTGCGGAAATCTGTAAAGCCCTGGGCGACCATGGTGTCAACATCTATGGATTCTCCATTGCTGACACTGAGGATTACGGCATCTTTCGCCTCATCTGCAAGCGCTATCAGCTGGCGCATCAGGTGCTGAAAGAGTCAGGCTTCACCGTTCGGGAAAATGAGGTAATCTGCGTGCGTGTGCCACATCAGCCGGGCGGTCTGGCAGGCGTTCTCAGTTCCTTCAGCAAGGCGGAAATCAATGTGGAGTATCTATACGCAATTGCCGACACTCTGATTATCTTCAATCTCGATAATAATGAAAAAAGTGTCGAACTCCTCCGCAAGTGCGGAATCGAAATTATCAGGCAAGAGGACTTATAACATGATTCACAGACTCTGGGACCCGCGCTGGGAAACCGCCGACTGCACCACCATCGAAAGCCATCAACTGGAATTGCTGAAGGAACAGGTAAAACGCGTTTTTACCAAACTCCCTTACTATCGCAAAAAGATGCAGGAAAGAAATATCTCGCCCGAGGATATTCACTCCATCGAAGACCTGCGCCTCCTCCCCTTCACAACCAAAAAAGAGTTCACGGAGAATTATCCCTTCGGGATGTTCGCCGTTCCGCTGAATGAGGTGGTGCGCGTGCAGGGCTCATCCGGCACCACAACAGGAAAATCGAGCATTGCGGGTTACACACGCTATGACCTGGAAACATGGTCAAATCTCTGCGCCCGACTTGTAACTGCGGCGGGCGTCTGCTCCCATGACATCGCGCAGGTGAGCTTCGGCTACGGACTCTTCACCGGCGGTTTTGGTCTGCATGGTGGATTGGAGCGAGTTGGCGCACTGGTCATTCCCCTCTCCAGCGGCAACACATCCCGCCAGATTAAATTCATGCGCGACTTTGGCACAACGGCGCTCATCAGCACGCCCACCTATGCCCTGCGCATTGCAGAGGTCATGAAGGAGGAGAAGGTCGGGGCGGATGACCTTTCACTCAACTGGGGACTTTTCGGGGCAGAGCCCTGGTCGGAGGGCATCAGGAAACAGCTTGATAATGACCTCGGAATCATTGCGACTGACAACTATGGAATGAGCGAGGTTATGGGACCCGGCGTCTCATATGAATGCCTTGAGCGCAAGGGGATGCATATTGCGGAAGACCATTTCATTGTCGAGATGATAGACCCGGAAACGGAAGAACCTGTTGCACCGGCAGAGGTCGGTGAAATCGTCCTGACCACACTCACCAAACAGGCAGTGCCGGTTATAAGGTATCGTTCGCGCGACCTTTCGCGACTCTTCACGGACACCTGCCCATGCGGACGGACAGGCGTGCGGATGGAAAAGGTGCGTGGGCGCACAGATGACATGCTCATTATCCGCGGCGTGAATGTCTTCCCTTCACAGATCGAGGGCGTTTTGCTCGGTATTGAGCACACCAAGCCGCATTATCAGATTGTCCTGACCCGTCATGGTGCACTTGATGAAATTGAAGTTCAGGTCGAGGTAACGGAAGGACTCTTCCATGACGAGATGCGCAAGCTCAAACATCTGGAGGAGGAAATCCACTATAAGTTGAAAAACGAATTAAACCTTGATTGCCGTGTGAAGCTCGTGGAGCCCAAATCTCTTGAGCGCTTTGAGGGCAAGGCAAAACGTGTCCTCGACCTCCGCTCGAAATAAAAAATATTTAAAACTGCTTGCCAAATGTTCAATAAATCCTTAATTGCAATAATAAATATATATGAGGGATTTTATATATGGTAAAAAAGGACCAAATTCTTAACACCCTGCATGAAAATAAAGACATAATGAAAGAGAAGTTTGGGGTGAGAAAGATAGGGCTTTTTGGCTCGTACCTTCGCGGCGAATCCGTTCAAGGCAGTGATATTGATCTGCTGGTGGAACTGGATAACCCCACATTCGACCATTATATGGATCTGAAATTCTTTCTTGATGACCTGTTTCAAACGGAAGTGGATCTGGTCTTGGAGGATACACTCAAGCCTCGTCTTAAGCCCTATATTGCGCGCGAGGTTTTATATGCATAGGGTGTTCTAAATCGAGATTGAAGATGGAATAATCCTATTCAAACCGAAGGCTGAAAAGGTCGGCATCGCGAAGGACAAAGCGCAGGCGGATGGGTTGGGCTGACAAGGCGCGGACATCTGTGCGACCTTTCCAGGCAACAATCCGGCTGACCTCATCTCCGTAAATTTCCTGACATGAATCGATCTCAAAACCTCTTATCGGATGCCCTTTTACATCCTGAATCTCAACCCTGATTCCACCCACCGCAGACGTTGAATAATTTATCTTTAAATTCATACCCTCAAATCGAAAAGGATGCGTGATAAACTCACCACCACTGTATGATGCATTAAGCGAAGCGAAGCCGTCCGGTCTGACCACTCCCCTGCGCAAACGTGGTATATCCAGACAATTCTCCACCCAGTAAAGCGAGAGTTCATTCTCTGAAGTCTGCAAAATCCCCCAGGCAGGTGCGTTGTTTCCGTGCGCCTCGCCCCAGTTATTGGGATTGAGTCCGGGACGAATAAATGCCTCCATAAAAAGGCGGCTCCAATGAAGACCATCACGGCTCGACATGAAGACGCCATCAGAGACTCCGTCAATTGCCTTCTCCTCAAACCCAATCTTTGTACGCTCAGGAATAAACCTCACGGGGAAACCGAGATAAATATGAGGCTCGCGAAAATACTGAATAATGTTATTTGTGTATAAATGCTCCGGCGGGGTTTGTCCGTAATCAAGCAGTTCAGGTTTTGACCAGTTGATAAAATCATCCGATGTGCATCGGGCGATGCCCCGCTTCCCCCGCTGTGTCACTCTGAAATAACAGACATATCTTTTCCGCACAACATCCCAGAAGACGGTGTTTAGCGAGTCAAAAGCGCCTTCCGTTATGACAGCATTATCTCTCATCTTTTTCCAGTGGAGCCCATCGGGCGAGGAGAAGATGGATAGCGCCAATCGGGTTTCTCCTGCCTCATCCCTGTGTCTGCCCAGTGCAACCGCCTTGTAACGCTCCTCCGGTGCGGCGGCTGGGTTTCTATCAATGAACGGGGCAAAATTGTGAGCCTCGCAATATGCCCTGTCCTTACCAGTCAGGACAATGTTATTTTCCTTTGACCCATCGAATTCACATAAACCGAGGTTGGTTCTCTCCCAGTGAATTCCATCCCTGCTCTCAGCAAGACAGAGATATTCCCGTGACAGGTCGCCCCCGCCGCGATAATACATCCTGAAAATCTCGCCATCCTGCAAAATGGTGATATAGCCGATCTGCCTTCCTTCCCAGGGCTTATCAAAGGTGAAAACAACCTCGCGGTTCTCGGGGCTATGAAGCTTGAAATACACATTTTGCACTTTTTCAATCAGCCAGTCATCCACAAATAATTGAAGAGTCGAGCCAACATCTCTGACCTCTTTTCTTTCATGCCCAAACATCCTGTGGGAGGAAATGCGAATGCATGAGGCGAGTAAAATGAAAAGGAGGATAACAAGGGGGGGTTGTCCCTTCATGTAATCATGCAAGATTGCTTTCCGTCTCATGGCGCAACACGTAAAATCTGAAGATGAGAGATATTCATGCCTTGACTACCGGGATTTCAGACCAGACGGTTGTATAATGGGGTGAGAGGCGTTCGCGGCGCATGCTCCACTCCCTCTGGATTCCCTCCGAAGCATACCGGACGGTATCCGTCCCCCATCGGGCATTGATGCGGTCCACGAGCTCCATCACCTCCCTGTTACGCTCATAGGGGTAGCCAGGCACTAAAAGACTCGTCTGTATTTCGTTCTCAGGCACAATTTCCGTAAGAAACACGCCGGTTTTTTTATAGCGATAACCTGGTTTGTAAAGAATTTCGAGAAGTGTGTGGGCATAACGGATGAGTTCCGGCGTGTAAGAGGAGGGCACAGGCAATACAGTGGTTGCCGAGTTGGAATACTGGGGCTCGTCCTCCTTGAATCTATTTGTGAGGAGGAAAACATGGAGGATGTGTGCGGCGGAGCGCTGGGCGCGCAATTTCTCCGCGGCGCGGGAGACAAAGGTCGCCATTGCCTCCTTCAATTCGGAGAGATACTCCACCGGACGTCCGAAGGAGCGGGAACTCAAGATGCCCTTCTTCGGCATCGGCATTTCCTCAAGAGGTATGCAGGAAACACCGCGCAACTCGAAGACAATCCGCAATCCAGCCACAGTCAGGTGTTTCCTGACCCATATGTCATGAGCATCGCGAAGCTGACGGGCGGTGTGAATTCCAAATCGTTTGAGAAATATCTCATGGCGCGGTCCGATGCCCCACACATCCGCCACCGGCATATTGTCAAGGAGGGTATCAATTTCGGGATGGTCGGTGATATTGAAAACGCCCCCCGTCCGGGGATTATTTTTGGCAATCTTGCTCGCCGTCTTGGCAAGTGTTTTTGTTTGTCCCACACCGATAGAGACCGGGATGCCGGTCCAGCGGCGCACCGTGGCGCGAATGCGGCGGACATAATCCGTGACTTCTGAGGGCGGAATTCCCTTCAGGGAAAGGAACGCCTCATCAATAGAATAGACCTCCATATCCGGCGTGAACTGCTCCAGCGTCTCCATGACGCGCTCTGACATGTCTCCATAGAGGGAATAATTGGAGGAAAAGACAGTCACATTATTTTTTTTGAAGAGGTCTTCCCACTGAAAAGCGGGGGCGCCCATTTTTATTCCCAAGGCTTTAGCCTCATTCGAGCGTGCCACTATACAGCCATCATTATTGGACAAAACAACGACGGGTTTTCCCTCCAGCCGCGGGTCAAACACACGTTCGCACGAGGCATAGAAATTGTTGCAATCGACCAGCGCAAAGACTTTACTCATGACTGCGCCTCACAACTGATGCAGGACATAGGTTACAACTCCCCAGACCTCGAACTGCTCCCCCTCTTTGACCTCAATCGGCTCAAAATCGGGATTCTCCGCGGCAAGGAAGAGTTTGTTTTTAATCTTGCGGATGCGCTTAACAGTCAGTTCTCCGTTGACATTGGCAATGACAATCTTCTTATCTGTCGCCTGAAGCGCCCTGTCCACAATGAGGACATCGCCGCAGTGAATACCTGCATTAATCATGGATTCCCCCTCCACACGCACAAAAAACGTGGCGGATGGGTGTTTGACTAAGTATTCATTCAGGTCGAGCTTGCGGTCAATATAATCATCGGCTGGAGAAGGGAACCCTGCCGGCACATTCGCAAGGAAGAGAGGCAATTCCTGCCGTTTGCGATTTTCAAAACCATAAATTTCTGTCACGCGCATGTTATTACTCCGTCTGCGTGTGTTTTATCCTGTTAATCCTGCAAATCCCATCTGACAAATTTATTTACACCAGGATCAACCCTGACATCAACGAATAAATCTGACCATGATTATAAGGACGCCTTAAATACGGGACAAGAGAAAAAAATAATCAGTCGTTTCTGAAAGATCTGAAGGCGCAAGCCGCCGGGCGATACAACTCCTCGTCTTTTGTCCGCCTGAGGCGGATTCACTCTTCGCCCCTTATCCCTCATCGCTCATCACTTTCTTATTGCACACGCCATATTTTTCCCCAGGAGGACACATTGCTCAATATCAGTCTCCGTCGGGGCGCATTTGCTCTCCACAACAGGCTCCACAAGGGTCAGTCTGCCGCAACAGGCAAAATCGTGGAGGGCACTGACAGCGCCTTTGCTCCAGGAATAGGAGCCAAAGACGCCGATATAACGGTTTTTCAGTTCATCGTTTCTCAGGACGTCAACGAGATTCTGCATCAAGGGGAACAGGGTTGTATTGTAAGTGGGGCTTCCGAAAATCATGCCCCTGAATCTCCAGATGTCAACAAGGACAAATGAGATGTGGGTTCGGGAGATGTCATGCACCCTGACCTTTTCCACCCCTTCATCGGCAAGTGAGAGCGAGATTGCCTCCATCATCCGGCGTGTGTTTCCATACATGGAGGCATAAACCAGCGTCACCCCTTCCTCCGTTTCATGCCTGCTCCACCTGTCATAAAGTGTGACAATATGGGACGGGTTTTTCCGCCAGATGGGACCATGAGATGGGGCAATTACGGCGATGGGGAGCCCTTTAAGTTTTGTAATGGCGCGCTGAACCATTTCACTGTAACGCCCAACGATGTTGGAGTAATAGCGGAGAAACTCATCCTGGTAATATGCAAGGTCGACCTCGTCATCAAAGATGCGGTCATCAAGGGCGCCAAAACCGCCAAAGGCATCGCAGGAGAAAAGCACCTTCTGTGTCTCCTCGTAAGTGACAATGGTTTCGGGCCAGTGCACCATGGGCGTGAAAACAAATTTCAGTCGGGGTCCGCCAAGGTCAATTGTTCCGCCATCCTCCACAGTTATGACATTCTCCGTCAGTCGGTAGAAATCACGGAGAAACTCAGCAGTTTTTTTATTCCCTATAATTTTAACATCGGGGAACATCTGGCGCAGTGCAGTGATGGCGCCGGAGTGGTCAGGCTCCATATGATTAACAACAATATAATCAACCTTTCTGCCGATCCCGACGAGAGATCTGATTTTTTCAACGTAGTGGTTCAGAAAACTCCCCTTCACCGAATCAATAACAGCCACCTTCTCGCCCATGACGAGATAGGAATTGTAAGAGACGCCGCGCGGCAGGGGCCAGATGGCTTCAAACAGGTCAGTCTCATGGTCATTCACACCGACCCAGAAAATATTCTCACTAATGGGAATAACTCCTCGCATGACACGCCCTCCTGCTATTGACAAAATTTATCTTACCATATTAGTATAAATTTTTGTAACACTTAATACCGGTAATCTATCAAGAGGAAAGAGTCAATCATTTGTACAATCATCCGCTGGAGGTTTTTTCATGACTACGGTTGCCCTCATCAATACAAACCTTATCAAACCGCCGATTGCGCCTATCGGACTGGATTACATAGCGGAGGCGCTCGCATCAGCGGGACACCCCCCTTCGCTTCTCGACCTCTGCTGGGAAAAAGATTGGAGGGCGGCGATTTCCCGTTTTTTTGACAAAGCACAGTTCACACTTGTTGGTGTGACGCTGAGAAATACGGACGATTGTGCCTTTCCGAGCCGCCAGTCCTTCCTGCCGGAGTTCACAGAGATTATCAAAACCATCCGGCGGCACACGGATGCCACCATTATTGCGGGCGGCGTGGGATTTTCAACCATGCCGGAGCAGGTGATGAGGTCATGCGGCGCCGATGCCGGGGTCTGGGGCGATGGTGAATTTGTCCTTCCACAAATTGCAGAAAAAATAAAAAACAAACAAGATTGGCATGACCTCCCCGGGATTGTATTCCTTCACAATGGTGATGTCCGCCGCAATCCTCCCGAATTCCTCTCGCTGGATGGTCTGCCCTTAATGAGCCGCGCATGGGCTGATAACAGGCGATATTT
>JAPLSR010000276.1 GCA_026398545.1 Candidatus Sumerlaeota bacterium
TAAGGCTGTAAATGTTACTTCCTGGAAAAGTTTACCTAACAAATCTGTGATTTGGCGCGCTAAAAATCCTGTACTTCCACCAAAATCAAAACCTTTGATACGGGTTTTCCCTGCAAAATGCCTTTGCAGGGCATGTGACTAAACTGGTTTTTTTTATTCCTTTTTCTTCTTATAGGACATGAACCGAGGCAGATATTTGACCTCTTTCAAAACCGAATCTTTGAGGGGGCAGATGACCATCCCCACACCGCCCTTGTTCTTCATCCAGATCTTCTCAAAATCCGGCAAGAGCCACTGAAGCCGGTATCCTTTATTTCTCTTTGTAAGCGCAGAATCCGTTACTATCGCCCGTCCATCCTTCGTCACGCCATTCAACACAATGATATGCCCTCCCATGCTTGGATAAGGCGGGTCTTTGTAATCGCCATCCTTCGGCATGGTGATTGAGGCAATGATGACCTTATTTTCCGCAAGCGTGGCTCGCACATAGTCCCAGTCGCGGAATCGGTCAATGTAACTCTTGAAACCTAATTGTGCGGCAGTTGCCAGAACGCGAGGCCAGATGCCGTACATGGAATATTCGGAGTCGTAGGTTCCGGGGGTAATCTCCTCGAGGTTGGTTTTCTTCCCGAAATACTCAAGCGCCGATGCAAGGGCGGCAGATTGACAGGTGTCCTTGATGTAATTGCCCTTAGAATCGAGCTGGGAACGGAATGGGATATCCAGGATAGGCCCCTGCTCCTTTTTGACCTTTTTAGACTCTGCCTTTTTCAGTGTGTCCGTTGAGGGATAATTGTCTGTGTAAACAAACTGGAGAGAAGGAAGGACACTTAATTTCTTATCCCCCTCACTTTCCACACGGAACTGATAAGCTGTGGCTTTATTTTTAAGAAGGATATGGTCATATAAGATTTTGCCATCCTCAAAGGATGTGGTGATATTCTCCGCTCTTGGCTTCACCTTGCCCCAGAAACCGGCATAAATCCAGGGTGAGAGATTTTGTTCCCCTGTGCCAATCCTGATATACAGTCTGAATCCCTCATCTGCGGGAAGTTGGGCATTCCATGAATAAATCGCCTCCTCAAACGGAAACTCCGCCATTTGCAGAGGGGTTTCCCAGACTCCATCCTCCTTCTGAGAGATAAGGGCATCCGCAGATATGGACTCCCTTCCATCAACGGGGTTAGGCGGCTCCTTCGCCAGTGCAATCCCTGTCGCCAGAAAGCATAAAATGATAAATTTCGTCAGAATATCCATCTTACCCCTCTTTTTCCGCTGAAGATTTAGAGCCCTCGACAAAATGAATCTGCCTCTTGCACTCTTATAAATTAAACTCATGAATCACCGGATAGCATATGTCAACATTTTTGAAAGGTGTCCAGATTTTCCACATCCGGTTTTTTCTTTACAGAACTGCTTCATAGAAGTATGAAAATATCATCATGGCTTTATAAAAAATCATATATCTCTCCGCATTGATGTTGCTTATGAAATCATGGCATGAACATTATATTGCCTTATTCTTTCTCGTTGCCCTCACCCTTATCATTTTTGGCAACACCCTTTTCAATCAGTTCACCTATGATGACATCAGAGTGATTGTTACAAACCGTTTCATCGCATCGATGCGTAATTTTCCCCGCATCTTTACAAAAACGTATTTTCGTGAGACACCTGAAAGGTCTTACCGCCCTGTTGTGACTGCCACATATTTTTTAGACCACGCCATCTGGAGAAAGCAACCTCTCGGTTACCACCTGACAAATGTCCTCATCCATGTTATGACGGTTTATCTATTATTTTATTTACTCATGCATTTTATCAGGTCGCGCGAGGCATGTTTTTTCGCCGCCCTCCTTTTCGCCGTTCATCCCATTGTTTGTGAGGCTGTCAATTCCGTCTCCAACAGGGAAGACCTTCTGGCAGGGTTCTTTGTCATTGCCTCATTTCTGACAATTTTTCAAAAGTGGCGTCTGCCGGTGCGTCTCTTCTTTATTTTCCTTTTCACATCATTAGCATTATTTTCCAAGGAATCCGCCCTTCCACTTATCTTGATTTTGCCTCTTTTGAGATTTACGCCGCAAGGGGAGCGCAACGGTCACTCACGCCACATTCCAGCCTTGATATGGCTGAGCCAGTCGGCTGCCGCAGGGTTTTATCTCATCATCAGATTCCTGATAATGGTGCCGGAGAATCCGATGAGCACAAAGGTTCTTGGCGGCTCCTCCATGTCAGCGGCTGCACATAGTTGTTACCTCTTTATGCTTGCATGGCGTTACATGCTGATACCATTCCCCCTGAACGCTGATTATGTCTTCTGGCATATAAGGGGTGTTATCACGCCCCAGAGAGTGGCGGGATTTGCCTTTCTTGCAATTTATGTAATCATGGTATATATTCTATTCAAGCGCGGGAGATATGGTTCTTTTTTCGCCCTGATGTGGGTTTTTATATTTTTCCTGCCTGTTTCCAATCTTATTCCCCTGACCAATCCTTTTGCTGAAAGGTATCTTTATTTGCCACTGATGGGTCTGGCTATTCTCGCCGGGGTTGTGTATGAATATTTTCAAACGCAACTCTCTTCAAGAATCCCAACCATGTTCTGGAAAACTAACCGAATTATTGGTTTGCTCTTAATAATTTTCTGCGCCTATCTATCTGTGCAACGGAATCTGGTATGGAGCACGGACAGGACACTCTGGAGTGCCACGCTACGGCGTGAGCCATCTTCCATACGGGCTTTGAATGGCGTGGCTCTTTACTATATCTGGCAGGACCAGTATGATAAGGCGGAACCCCTTCTCAAGAAGGCGCGCATCATTGAGCCGGATGATTATGAGATTCGCAATAATCTTGCAATGGTATATGTTAAGACAAACAGATTGCGGGAAGCGGAAATAGAACTGCGTAAGGCGCTGGTATTAAAGCCTGATTACGCCACTGCCCACTTCAATCTTGCCTTGCTACTCAACAGTTTTGGTGAAAGGGAGGAGGCGGAAAGCCATCTCCATCTTGCAAAAAGGTTCGGTTATCCAGTCCCTGAGGACTTTGAGTGGTAAACTATCCTTCTTCTACATTTCCACATTGTCACGATGCTTCCACGGGAATCACCTGTGCACTGCCTGCTTCTCCATTTGCAATCTCAGCCAGATAGCTGGCGGCATCCTCCGGCGGGGTGGGGTTGATGTAAAATCCCGTCCCCCATTCAAATCCCGCAACACTTGTCAGCTTGGGTATGACTTCGATATGCCAGTGATAGTAAGGCGTTGCATCTGTCTCGAAAGGTGTTGTGTGTATCAGGTAATTATAGGGCGGGTCGCCGAGTGTGTATTTAATCTTGCGAAGCGTCTGTTTCAAGATGCGGGCGAGGTCAGCAACGCCATTTTTCTGGATATCGATGAAGTATGACTCGTGGTTTTTTGAGATTATCCATGTCTCAAACGGGAAACGTGAGGCGAAGGGGAGAAAGGAGAGAAAGGTGTCATTTTCCGCCACGATGCGGACATTTTCGCCCAGTTCCTGATGGATGATATCGCAAAAAACGCAACGTTCCTTGTAATCGTAATACTTGGCGGCGCCTGCGGTCTCTTCCTGCACCCGTTTCGGGACGATGGGGAGGGCGATGAGCTGAGAATGCGGATGGTCAAGGGTTGCCCCCGCCTCGCGTCCGTGATTCTTGAATATCAGGATGTAGCGGAAACGCAGGTCTTTGTGCAACTCAATGCAACGGTCGCGATATGCCCAGATAATCTCCTCCACCTGTTTTTCTTCCATATCGGCAATGGAGATATTATGCTCCGGTGATTCGACAATGACCTCGTGCGCGCCCACGCCATTCATCTTGTCATACATTCCCTCTCCCATCCTTTTTGGTTGTCCTTCCACCTGGAGGGCGGGAAATTTGTTGGGAACCACGCGAATCCACCAGCCGGTTGTATCTTTTTTAGTGTTTGCCGGACGATAGCTCAGGACTTCGGGCGGGGTGTGGGTTTCATTGCCAAAGCAAAAGGGGCATAAGCCGCCTTTCTTCTGTTCCACTTTGGGGACGTAGGCGGAGGGGCGTTTGGCGCGCTCCGTGGCAATAATGACCCAGCGTCCGATAACAGGGTCTTTGCGCAACTCAGGCATAAAAAATTCCCTTTAAAATAAAATATAGCAGGCTTAAATATATTTTATTGAGGATTTTATTAAAACGTTTCGTCAAGTCATTTTATCTTGCATTTGAACAACAAAATATTGTTTGACATATAAGGCGATCGAGCAGGGGGGCGCCGAGGAGCATAATGATTCAGATCATCGCGGTTCATGGAGGACTTCTCCCTCTCAGATTCGCATTGTGCCTGGCGCAACAAAAAAAAGGGCGGATTTTAAATCCACCCTTTTAATTTTGGATAATTAATTTGTTCTATAGTTTATTCATAAAGTCCCCAACTGCTGTTGGTTGATAACACGATGGGCGTAGGCGTCGGCGGGGTTCCCACGCGCGGTTCATCAGCCCCTGGGGTAGCACCCGTTGCAGGTCTTGCCTCTCCGTCAATATCAGTTAATACTGAGGAGCTTGCGACACCAACCATGGGAGAAGGAATACCATAACAACCGAACTTTAAATTTGAATCCCATGGAGGAGTTGTCGTAGTAGGATCAACGCTTTGTCCTTTTGTGGCGGCTGTGTCATATCCTGCGGCTTGCCAGGCGGCAAAATCCGCATAGGTGGTCGTGCCGACATAGCCTATATTTGCTCCGCCGGTGGAGACAAGGTTGTTTCCTCCAGACGTCAATACGCCTCCGGTGGCATATACCAGGTTAACACCTGTTCCGGCGGTCTGCGCCATACGGATCAAATTGTTTTTGAGATTAATAGGCGCGGTGGAGGCAGCGGTTGGAACAATAATCGCTCCCACTCTTCCCACGGTCACCCCGGTAACCATGTCTGAAAGAGGCATATTGATTGAGTTGTGTTCAATTTTATAAGTTACGCGCGGTCTGAAAATGGCGATCCCTCTATAGTATTGGTCAACTGCAGATGCCCCTGTGAATGCAAAGTTTTTCAGGATGTTATTTTGTATATTCACTGTGCCATTATTATCAACATCGCCAGATGGCGGAATGGTGGTTTCATCGGCAAGACTATCGATCAAAATACCATATATGCCATTTGTTGCTGAAACGTTAGGTGTGGTGATGTCAAAAATATTATTTTCAATATTAATGGTATAATTATTCATAT
>JAPLSR010000205.1 GCA_026398545.1 Candidatus Sumerlaeota bacterium
ATAATTCCACCATCGGGCTTCTCCTTCTGCGGGCAAAGAAAGGCGCGCCCAAAAACAAGCGTCTGATGAAGCATCTCCAGGAGGCGTGCTGGGTCAGGTTAGTGGAAAAGACCGAGACGGAATTCATGAGGGACAAGCGCGTCCCCGAGCTTGAGGCGGAGCTCTTTTTCGTTGTGGATGAAAAGGGAAACAATATTGACATCACGGAAAAGGGACGACAGGCGCTTTCCCCTGATAATCCTGACCGTTTCCTCATCCCTGACCTTGTGGATGAGATTGCAAAAGTGGAGGCGCACCAGGATTTAACTCCCCAGGAAAAAGAGAAGAAGAAGGAGGAGATTCGCCTCCTGCATGAGACCAGGGCGGAGGAGGTTCACAATATCTCCCAGCTCCTGCGCGCCTATATGCTGTTTGAGAAGGATGTGGCTTATATTGTTCAGGATAACAAGGTTATTATTGTTGATGAGTTCACCGGGCGTTTGATGCCGGGGCGTCGCTGGTCGGATGGTCTTCATCAGGCGGTTGAGGCAAAGGAGGCTGTCTCCATTGAAATGGAGACCCAAACGCTTGCCACCATCACCCTCCAGAACTTTTTCCGCATGTATAAAAAACTCGCAGGCATGACCGGCACGGCGGAGACGGAAGCCCAGGAGTTTGCGCATACCTACAAGATGGACGTTGTGGTGATACCGACCAACAAGCCGGTGCGTCGTGTTGACTACGCCGACCGCATCTTCCGGACGAAGCGGGAAAAATACAATGCCATTATTGAAGAGATACAATATTTAAATAACTTAGGGCTGCCTATGCTGGTGGGGACGGTCTCGGTTGAGGTCTCTGAGCTCCTCTCGCGCATGCTGAAGCGCGCCGGGCTCTCCCACAATGTCCTGAACGCCAAAAATCATGCGCGTGAGGCGGAGATTATCCGGGATGCGGGCAAGTCCGGCACCATCACCATTGCAACCAACATGGCGGGTCGCGGGACGGACATCAAGCTTGGCACGGTCGTGGTGAAATGCAAACACTGTTGCATCCGTTGCGATGACCCGTGCGAAGAGGCGCTTGAGTGCAACGGCGTGAAGAGGCGGGAGGATTATTCCGAATGTCTCGAGGAATGTAAATGCGGTTTGCAGATTATCGGCACGGAGCGCCACGAGGCGCGCCGGATTGACCGTCAGCTCCGCGGTCGCTCCGGTCGGCAGGGCGACCCGGGCGCCTCGCAGTTCTTTGTCAGTTTTGAGGATGACCTGATGCGCCTTTTTGGTTCCGACCGTCTTGCAAGCGTTCTTGACTGGTTCGGCGCGGGGATGAAGGAGGGCGAGGAGATTCAGCACAGGCGGCTGGACAGGCTGATTGGGAAGGCACAGGAGAAGGTTGAGGGGATAAATTTTGAACGCCGCAAGCACACGCTTGAATATGACAATGTGATGAACAAGCAGAGGGAGACGATTTACGGGTTGCGGCGGGAGATACTTCTGGGCGGGTCGGAAGACCAGCGCGCCATCTTTCTCGATATCGCCAGTGAGGCAATCACGGATGAATTCACAAAAAAATATGGCAATCCGGAACGGGATATCTCAGAATGGGATATTCCGGGGTTTTTAGAATGGCTCAGACGCACCGTGCTTGGAATCGACCTCGACAGTCTGGACATAGACAGCGTTTCTATATTTGATGACCTCTTGGTGCAGGTCATGTCCTGGGTGAAAAAGATTTACGAACAGCGGGCAGAAATCCTTGGACCTGAAGTTACCCCTCTCCTGACGCGCGCCATCATGTTGCGCGTGATTGACAGGGACTGGCAGGACCACCTTCTTGGCATAGATGAGCTCAGGGAGGGCATTCATCTGCGCTCCTATGCCCAGTGGGACCCGCTTGTTGAGTTTCAGCGTGAGGCGACAGACCTGTTTTATGAGATGATGTATAACATCCGCCAGGAGATACTCAAACACTTCTTCCATGAGCCAATTGCCATTGAGGAGAGGCGGGGCGCCGGGAAGCTTGTCTTTCGCAAGGATGAGCTGGGCATTTTTACGCCGGAGATGCAGGCGGCCGCGGCGCGCGCCCATCGTGGCGGAGATGAGGAGCAAGGTTCCGCCGAGCCGCAGGCGAAGCAGCAGCCATTCCGACGTCAGGGACCCAAGGTGGGCCCAAACGCCCCATGTCCCTGTGGGAGCGGAAAAAAGTATAAGAAGTGCTGCGGGAAGATGACGTAAAGCACAGTAAAAAATTCACCACGAATCCGCTTCAGGCGGACAACCACGGGGACAGGGGAGAAATCCATTAAAATGCAATAATTTATCCACGAATTTACACTAATCTTTCCGCCTCAGGCGGAGAGATTCGTGGATGAATCCACCTTCAGGGCGAGTCATATTCTGTAATTTCCACCTCATTAAGATACATGATGCCCTTGGGGTCTTTATGCGAGTCAAAATTGATAAGGTCAAATGAGAGATAAATGCCATCCTTGACTTCCGTATCCACCGGCTTTATTATCAGGTAGTAATCGGCGCCGCTGGGTCCCGGGAAATGCTCGTTGCCGGAATTTGAATTAAAATCGCGCGTGGCGCCGACGTTGTTTCTGCTGCCGTTGGCGCGGAGACGGAAACCGGGGAATGTGTTTACGTCCGAGTTTGTTGATATGTGGAATCTGGCGATATATATTTTGGATGGATTCAGATTGGACTTGCCATCGGAGAAGACGATGGTGGGGCTTTCCCATGCCCCATAGGTGTTGTTATCCTTGCTCTGCAGGATGAGTTTGCCATCTGCCCAACTGTTATCTGCAACTGTGAAATATGCCGGGATGCCGATGAATTGCCATTCCTCCGACGATTTGGCGAAGTCAAATCGTTTTGCGCGGGTTGTGGGGGTGATAAAACTCAAGAAGATGTTTTCAGCATTGACGCGCCCATAGCCGGAGAGGTAATCCGGACCTGCTGTGTACATGTCTTCCGCGCCCTGGAATATGGAGGCGTTGATGTTATCCACCACTGCCTTGGGTGGCCAGGGGTTCAGGAAGGACGTATCGCTCACAGAGACTTTATAACCCTTTATAAGGGCGGCGACGGCGGCGGCATGAGGTGCGGCGCATGAGGTTCCGGCGAATGTGCGGAAATATGTCCCCCAGAGAGCCCGTCCGCCGGTTGTTCTATCAAAGCAAGAGATTTCGGGTTTAAGGCGTCCATCCCAGGTCGGTCCGTGGCTGCTGAAGTATTCCACCACATTATGCAGACGGGTGTTGACATCGATGGCGCCAACGGAGATGACGCCCCCTCCCGCATCGCTGTTGTTTGAAATGCTCCCATTCGCCACAATGTAATTGCTCTCCAAAATGGTGCCGCCAAGGATATGTAAATTCATCCGCATGGGATGATTGGCGTCATCGTAAGGGTTGGTGTGTCTTGTTTTTCTGGTGATGACAATGCTGACGGTCTGGGGATCATAGGAGTAATTATAAACGCCGCAGCTTTCCTCCGGGTCGCCATCCCCCGATTGGAGATTTGTGGAGAAGGTAATTGGATAGGTGATGTTAAGTAAGTCGGGGTCAAGGAGATAAAGGTCAATATCATATCCTGAACTGCCCCAGGTTTCATCCCACGACAGGAAGATGGAGAGGGCGCCTCCGGATGGGACACTGACCTCAATGGTTTCATCAAGGAGGGAGAAGTTTTGGAAATTATTCGCATCGGGGTCATAGAAATAGCCCCACCAGTGTTCCTCGGCTTCGTTTCCCACGGAGGTGTAATATGCCACGCCATTTTCGACCTGGCGGGTGGAGCCTAAGGAGACCTCGCTTGTCCCGTCATAGGGTCCAGCGCCATAAAAACCGATGTCATCCGCAATCACATCGCACCCCTGCTCCCTGAGCCAGTCTTTGCTCATATTCATTTCAAGGTCTGTGTTGAAGTTGGAGAAATAGAGGCGGGCGTCGGGGACGATGTCATGGATGATTTCGAGCATGGCGGTTCCTTCCTCGTCCGTGGTGCCAGCCCAGTAAGTGATGATGCCTGTGAGGGAGTCACCGTAAGGCTGGCCGGTGTAAGGATTTGTCCGAAAGGACCAGTAGGTCACTCCGCCGAAGGCATTTTTTATATTCCCCAGGGTTTCGGAGGTGGGGAGGTCTCCGAGGAAGGAGGAGTCATCGGCAAGGTTGATGGCTGTTGAGATGACGCCGACCTTGATTCCCTTGCCTGTGACATTAGTGCCGATGAACTCAGGGCGGTTGACAAACCTGTCCATACCCAGGGCTGAGTATCCCTCCGTGGTGACTGAGCCGACACGTTTCACGGGATAGTGCGGCAGGCGGATGAATTTTACCCCCGGCAGACTCTCAAGCGTAAGAATCTGGTCAGTGGAGAGCCATGACTGCACAATGTTGCGCTGCTGGCTGAGCACGGTGGTGGAGACCCCCAATTTGCGCAATATTTCGAGGGTGTTGCGGTTAAGGTCGTAGCACTGGATATAGCACTGGATGCGGTCGGCGGCGTCAAAGTGGAAACCCACCGGCTTTCCCTTCAGCATCAATCTGGAATACTCCATCTTCTGGGACTTTGTGGAGAGTTTGAGAAAATTCATGGCTTGCTGGAGGTCTGAGGCGATTTTGGGATGGGGATTGGCGGTGGCAACGTAGGCGGAACGGAAAACCGCCTGTTTTTGTGCGTAAGTTGCGGAGACTCCACCCCAGAACAGGAATACCCCCACTGTCAGTATCATGATACCAGTTCGTGCACGAAACTTCATAAAAGGCTCCTCTCAACATAGATTATTGAGAAATTGAATCATTGAATCATTGATTCATTGACTCATTAATTATATAATGTCCATCCCGGTTTCGTTGCCGAACGCTTGTCCGGTATGGGTGGCTTTGGCAGGGCGTCTGTTGTGACGCAGAAAGCGCCCGCCTTGCTGATGCTCCTCTGTCCGCCGGGATTAGTGATGGAAATCGTGCGCGCCCCCACCGGTGCGTTCATGGCGATGCTGATGGTCACCTCAATGATTGTTGGGCTGAGCACCGTGGGTTCGCCCACTATAGAAATGCCCTGACCGAAATCGAGATTGCATCCCTGTTCAAAGTTGGCGCCGCTTATGTGGACGGTGATTTTGGATGTGCCCTGTTTGCCGCTGGGCGGGAAGACCGTTGAGATGATAGGATTGCCGGGTGTCCTCACCTTCTGCACCATTCTGGAGTTGAATCCATCGCCAATGAGGCGGTTGGTGAAGACGTAGTTCAAGCCGCCACAGAGCGGAAACACATTCGTTGTGCCCAGGTTGCATATAAACATATCCAGGTCGCCGTCGCCGTCAATGTCGGCGAGTTTGACGCCACGGCTGTTGTTGTTGAAGTCGTAAGAGCCATTGTAGAATTTGACGGATATCGGGTTGGGGACTTCATAGGAGGCGTCAATGAAGCGCCCGGTTCCATCATTCAGGAGGAGCTGGATGGAGCGCTCTGTCGGGAGCGCCTGATTAGCCACGACAATGTCAATATCGCCGTCAAGGTCGATATCACCGGCGTCCACGCCGAAGGAGTCATTGATGACGATGGGGATGCGGGAGGATGTCTCGTCTGTGAACTTTCCGGCGCCGTCATTGGCGAGATAGATGTTCTGTCCGCCTCTCACGACGAGGAAGATGTCATAGTGAGGCGTGAACTGCCCATCACCATTTGTGTCCACCCAATCCAGATTACCGTTGTAATTAGAATCCTCGCCCGGGTCCAGTATCCCATTGCCATTGGTATCCTCTGTCCAATCGCCCTTTCTGTCAAAATCGGCGGACACGGCGCCCTGGACGTCGGCAATGATAACCGGCAGGTTGGTCGCTGTGACATCTGTGAAGCGGCCTGTTCCATCGCCGAAGAGGAGCCTGCACTGTTCCACGAACTTTGGGGGTTTATTGGGGATGGTGGCGCGGCGGTTTGTGAAGAAGATGTCGAGATTCCCATCGCCGTTGAAGTCGGCAATAACAGGCTGCATGGAGTCGTCATACACATCCGCCGGCGTCCCATCCGGCATAAAGACCCACGGCGATGGCGCAATAAATTTGCCGGGTTTGGAATTGAGTCCGGGGAAGCGAGTATTCAGGAGAAGGACATTCGGCGCCCCGGCATTTTCATAACCGTTGGCGACCACGATATCGAGGAGTCCGTCATGGTTGACATCAGCAATGGCGCATTTGCGGCTGTTTTCCCCTGGTTTTGGCACCGGAAAGTTCGGCAGATTGATATCCGTTACGTCAAAAAAGAATCCGTCACCCAAGCCATTATTGTCAGGAACGGAGTTATAAGAATAGGTATTCATATCCACATTCATGTAGAGGCGGTTGCGGGTGCCGGCGCATGAGAGGAAGAGGTCGAGGTCGCCGTCATTATCGAAGTCAAAATATTTGGCGTCAAACACCGGCTCGGAAGTTGTCTCGAGGAAGACGGTGTTCAAATTCTGAAGGACACGCGGGGCAGGGAACTGGGAGCCAGAGGGGGTAAATACATAGATACCCTGGTTCAGAGGTTCGCCACGGTTGAAGTAGATAGGTGTGTAATCACCGGAAACTGTCTGGATACCGCCATTGGCGACCACAAGGTCGAGCCTTCCGTCCCCATTGATGTCCCCAAAGTCGCAGTTGAGGCTGGCGCTGGCATACCCGAACACATAGGGCGGGTTGGCGGTAGCCGTGAAATAGGCGGGCAGGAACTGGGCTGTTTTGTCAATAAAGAGAGGCACGTCCGTATTGCTGAGGAGGTCAGGGGGCGCATTGATTATCCTGTTGGTGAAGAGTTCCTTCTGTTCTCCATAGGTGCACACAAAGACATCGGGGTCGCCGTCATTATCAAAGTCCGCCATGATGGCATAAATTGCCCTGTTCGTTGCGGGATTTGCTCCAAAGGCTGATGACGTCACATCTGTGAAGATGCCAAAGGTATCATTCTGCAGAACCTGGTTAAAGGTGGGTGGACCGATATTTCCGAGGTCACCGCCGGTCGCGTCGTTGCAGATGAAGAGGTCTAAGCACCCATCGAGGTTCAGGTCGCCCGCGCAGATGGCGCGTCGGCGACCCGTGAGGTCGGGAACTGCCTGTTTGGTGGTACCATCTAGGGCGACATAATCCACAAGATTTCTGCGGTGGCTGTAAAGCCTGATGAAGAGGGGTGTGTAGTCGAGTGCGGTTCCACCAACTATGCCGCCCCATCTAACTCGCATGGCGCCGGGATATTCGAGCGGGGGCGGGTTAATGGGGTCAAAGTAGGTGGCTCGAGCTGGTGGTGTTTCATTTTCACCGGAGGCGCGGACGGCAATAATCTGGCGCCAACCGCTGTTATTGAAGTCCATCACCACAGCGCCCTGGGCGTTGGTTCTTATCTCCGGAATCCAGTTACCATCAGGCGGTGGGGGTGAGGGGAGTTGGTGGGGATAAGAATCGGGACGTCCAATCCAGAGGGGCTCCTGCTGTGTATTACGGTTGGTGGTGATAAAGAAGTCGTCAACTGCGTAATTCACACATTCAAAATACCCATCCGGCAAGCCATCGCCATCCACATCCACATTGTCATATACAAGGTCATAGCCGTTGTATCTGTATAGGTGGGGGATTTCGCACCAGTTTACCACATAGATATCGAGGGCATTGTCGCTGAAGATGGGTGCAAGCACGACCTGGTTCGTCTCGCTGAAATCCGTTTCGTCATTGGCGGGACCGGGTGTTGTTATTGGGTGGTCAGGGAGGAGGGGAGGCAGACGGTCATATTCATCTAGAGTATTGCCGCCGAAAAGGCCGTCTGAACCCAGGGTTTCATCCGTGAAGTAGAATCCCCGCTTTGCGGGATTGCGGTCATTGAGGTGGTTGATAAGGATACGTTCACTGAACATGAGTGGACCAAGAGGGTAAGATGTTGTTTCAGCGGCGTAAGGCGGGTCAATGCCGTTGGTGCCCAGCAAGTCGGTGAAGAGGTCCTGATTAGCCACGACGATATCAATATCGCCATCCGAATCGATATCCCCCACATCCGAATGGGTGGACATATCCACATAGAGATAGGGAGGGAAGCCAAGGATACCGGGCAGGCGGATAGAGGTTTCATCAGCGAAGAATCCATCGGGGATGCCATCGCCGTCCACATCAATATTTATCAGCAGTTGATTCTGAGCGCCGGAGCCGCCGGTGCCGGAGGCGAAGTTGGAGAAGAAGATATCGAGGTATCCATCGCCGTTGAAATCTGCGAGTTTCACATCGTATGTTGCCACGAGGGAGCCAATAAACGGGAGCCTGTCATCGGAAGTTTCGGGGATGCCATCCGCGCCGAAGGTTACATCCGTGAAGTAGAATCCCTGCTTTGCAGGGTCGGGGTCATTGGTGTGGTTAATGAGGATGCGGTTGCAGAGGGAGTTTGGTGCCTGGTCATTGATAACGCCATTGGCGAGGACGATATCGAGGTCGCCGTCATTATCGATGTCGCCTGCGGCGGCGCCGAGGCTGTAAAGGACGTCAACGGGGAGGGTGTTACCTCCCTTTTTTGGGGATGTGTCCTCCAGTATTGCCACATTGGTATCGCAGGCATCGCCGATGCCGTTCCCATTGGAGTCTAACTGGTCGGGGTTGGCGACATCCGGGCAGTTGTCCAGGTCATTGAGGATGCCGTCGCCATCGCGGTCTGTGGAGGCTCCGGCGGCGCCGCCGGGGGCCGTCCCTACATTGGTGATAATGGTGATGTTAGCGGTGACTATGTCCGCAATGACGGGCACCGGTTCGGATATATAAGCGTTGTCGTCATATACTGTATGCGTTGCGGTTATAAGGTTAATGTAGGGAACGCCCGATTCCGGAATTCTCTCCGCCCTCAGGAAGCCATATAGTGTGGACCATGTGACACTTTCACCGGGCGCGAGGGTCTTCATGCCAAAAAAGATGGCGATGGCGCTGTCCTGAGTGAAGGCATTGGGACCGGAGAAGAAGGCGCCGGTAGGCTCATAGTCAAACTGTGTTGCCACAATAGAGGGCCACCAGGCGGTGACCAATTTCCACGGTCTGGTCACGGCGGGACTAATCAGTGTGCCAAGAGCCAGTACAGTGGGGAATTCAAGGTGGTCATAGACCTCATAAACATTCGGCAGAGTGGCGCCTGTGTATAATCTCTCATTACGCACCCGTTCCCCGTTGATAACAAAGGGTGCATCGTCCCTTGTGCCAAGGAGGGTGTCCAGCATGATGCGGACTCCCACATCCACGGGTTCAGAGCTTATATTTTTGAGGATAAACCGGATTTTCAGGTCATCAAGTCTTGTGTTTGGACCGCCGAAGCCAACAATGGCAAGGCTTTCAGTCAGCTGGATAGTATTATCGAGGACCCATGTGCCTGTGCTGGTGTTGGCGATATCGTTGATTTCGATGGGTTTTGACTGGACGCCGAAGGGTTGAAAGGCGTTGGTAAAGTCTTTTTGGATGCCTTGCTTCACGATTCGCACGCTGGAGAAGGAGGTGGCGGGCGCGGGATGACCGTAAAGGAGTGCCGGTCCATCGCGCACGCCGGCAGTAAACTGACCGAATTCATTTTCGGCAACTTCGATGTAGTTGCTTGAAAACAAGTTATCGCCGGAGACATTGATATCCTGTGCGGTGCCGTCTCCGGGTGTGGGCGGGTTTGCGCCGCCGTAAAATTCGGCTGGATAAGCTGGTATCGCGGGCAGATATTGCTGATATTGGGGGAGATAACTGCGGGCTGTGGAGGGCTCAATGTAGACGGCGTAGTCATCGCGAGGTTCAAGTCCGATGAACAGATATTCGGAGTTCAGAATAGACCCCGGGGCGTTGTTGCCGTTGGGAATCTCAACATTGAGGCCGGTGTATGTGCAGTATAGAAGGTCGATAATACCTCTATCGGAAAAGACGGCGTCAGCACCGATATAGAAGTCATTCCGCGGCACGCCCGCAAACACCGGTATGTCGGGAATGATAAGAGTCGTCACCTGCATAGACGTTGTGTAATAGCCAATGCCGTCCACGACACTTCCCCTGATGCCGCCCACGCCGCCAAACGGACCTGTCTCATTCGGCTGTCTGTTGTCTTTGCGATAGGGGCTGACGGATGAATACTGCATGATTCCCAGCATCCTGTCGGCAAGTGTCAGATTGCGTTTTCCCCAAGGATTGGAGGCATACTGTCCGCCGGAAGTCCAGTCCCCCATGACGGGGAGGTTGAGCGGTATGGCGCTGATGCCGAGCATCTCGCCAAGGGCTCGCATGAATTCCGACTCAATATCCGTCCTGCCGAAATAATCTGCCTGCTGTTCCGGTGTGAGACTACCCGGGTCTTTGGGAGGGAGGTAATATCCGGTATAGATGGGGTTGAAGGCGACGTCGCAGTCGAGGATGGTTCCGCCTTCATACTTCTGACGGGGTAGTGCGACGTCCATGATGCCATCGCCATTCAGGTCGAGGTCAATGGCGCCTGTGGTGGGGTTATAAATAACGCCATTTCCAAGGTTGGGGAGGTTGATATAATCCCTGAGGTCGATATCCACCGTGAAGTAGAAATAATAAACGGCATAATTAACGCCTGCCGCCACAGTTTCGTTCGGTTCCTGGAAGGATATAAGGTTAAATCGGTCAAAGGCGACCTGTGTGGGACCGAAGGGCAGGGCAGGATTGATGCCTGCGAGAAAATCCGAATAATAGGCAACCTCATTAAACTCGAAGGACATGCTTATACCGCCCAGCGAGACATCATTCCATCGCTTGAGGCAGCGGTTATGTGCAAGATAGATATTGTCATCCGATACATTCTGGAGATTGTTGGCAGGAAGGAGAATCTCGCCGATGACGTTGCGATAGAGGGAGACCCTGAGGGGGCTCTCATCCTCCCGCCACTGGAGTTCCTCCGTTCTGAGGCTGTCATCACTCGCATCAAGTGGATTATGAATCACCGGCACAAATATCTTTTTGGCGAATGCAAATGAGACAATAAGGGTGAAGAGAAGATTCAGAATTAAGAGCCTGCGATAATTTTTCATCATACCTCTCGCTCTCTATGCTGAAGTGAGAAAAACCCGGCTTTCCGGTTATTTCAATTCTTTTATCACCTCTGCCTTAAACTCATTTAGACCTTTCTGGGATGGGAGGTCAAGTGAGGATAAGGTGTCCTTTGAATATTGGGGTGAGGCGGACTTTGCATCCATTTTCCCCATGGATGTCTTTAACCGACCGGCTGTCAGGAGGGGGTTCTTTGTCAAAGGTGTGGTAAATGTCGCCGCCTTCTCCGCCTTTGTGGGCTCTCCCTCCTTGGATATCCGCATCTTTTCAAACTCAGCCGCCACGGCGCAGAGTTTCTCCATCTCCCTTTTATCAAGGATGCGGGCATTTTGCACACCGAGACAGACCGCCTTTTCCTCGCCGGTTTTCGGGTCATTCAGTATGGTGAATTTTCCCTGCGCCCACCCCACAACGCGCATGGAAATGGCGAGTTTTGACTGGGCATCTGTGGATGGTGCCCGTGTTCCACTCTTTCCCTTTGGTTTTTCCAGAAACAGGACAACCCTTTCCCCTTCAAAGAAGCGTGGTTCGCCATCTGCGTGCATTGCAATGGGAAGGGGTTGAATGACATCGCCCCCCATCTGGGTCAGCTCAAAAGAGGGACCCATGTCGCCCTTCCAGTATTCCTTTGCTTTGATTTGTAAGGTAGTTTCAATATGCTTGTCCACCCAGCGGGACTCCATCTTTTCCACCTGTCCCACGGCGATGACATCCGCCAATTTGGTCATCTCAGGCATTGTAAATTTCTGGATGGAGCTCCCGTGCGCTGTAAAAGGGATGAGGATGGCACAGAAGGCAAGTGAGTAACTGAAGAATCGGAGAATCGGAGAAATGGGGAAGCGGGGGATAAGGAGTATCTGGATTCTCAAGGAGTTTCCACCTACATTAAAACTTCGGCGGATCTTCGACATGATTTACAACCTCCGGTATTTATTTTCCAATAATCGCCTGAGCGAAACTTGCATTTCCCTGCAGGCGGTAGACATTGCCTGAGCTGATAGTTCCGTTATTGGGGTCATATTCCTGGATAATGCTGAATGCCACAGCGGGCGCCTGGGATGGATAACCACCGGGATTGCCGGTTTGTGAGACGCCGATGTATCCATCCGGACCCACTGAGAGGAGTAGCCATAACTTTACCCCGGCATCCTCCTTGCCCTGGGTCTGACTGGCAAGGACATTAGTCTGCTCTGGGTCGAAATAATCGATAAGGTTCAGGGGCGATGGCACCTTCAAGTCGAAAATATCCTGCGGGACTCTTGTCATGTATGCCAACGGTGTTGTTAGGACGTGCAGGTCATCCATCTTTGTGGATAAAAGGGGCGCATATGCCCCTCCTTGCCAGTTTGGATTCCGGCGATGGGGATAGTTGTTGTGGTCTATGGCGTAAACCTCCAGCGCTGTGGTCATTGCCGCCATGTCCGCCCTGACCCGTGAGACCTTGGCGCGTGTTTGCGCCTCGAGGAAGTTTGGCACGGCGATAGAGGAGAGTATGGAGATGATAGCCACGACTATCAACAGTTCAATCAGGGTAAAGGCATCTGGAGAAAACTGATGCAAAATTCCACTCCCAATTTTTTCAGCGCCTGTTCAGATACGCTGAAATGTTTTATACGTAAATTCTAACTAATCAAGTGAAAATATGGGCGGATAGTGGTGTTTCGTCAAGTTAAAAATACTCACCTCACAGGGGCGGATTGGAACTGCATAAGGCGGATGCTGATTCACAAATCCTCAAATTTCGCAATTCTCGTTGCGATTGATATTGACAAATGTCCAATATATGAATTTATAAGCGCGGTTTTTATAAAAAACAAGGAGGTGAAAGGATGCTGAAAAAATGTCTATTGGGTCTTTTTGTGGTTCTTCTTTGTGCAGGATTTGCATTTGCGGATCAGACAGAAAGCCCGCCGAATGGGGACAGTTCAAATGCGAATGGACCCATTGCCTTTAATGAGAAGCTGACTGGCGGACTGCCGTGGAGCTATCCTTCCGACCCGAATCCTGACGTGGACTACTGGCGATTCTCCGGAACAAATGCGATACAATATACCTTTACCGGCGTTGCCAAGAATACGATGTTGAATTCTCTTTACATTGGTCTTGATATTGAGAATTCAGTTGGAAGCATTTTGAAATCCGAGACGGCGAGTGTGCCAAATCAGACCGTTACTCTGAACTGGACATGCGGCTCAACCGGCACTTACTATCTTGTTGTTTGGGAGGCGACGGGTTATCAGAACGGCACGGCATATTATGAAGTCACATGTACGCAGGGTTCCGGCGTTGAGGACTGGAGTCTTTATTAATAAGGATTCTCTCTAACTTTTCGAATTTCAGGCGGGTTGAAAAAACCCGCCTTTTTTACATTGATTTCATCCCCCTTCCCGTTTAAAGATTTCCTGATAAAAAGTTACATGAGAGATGAGAGTGAGTATAATTTTATGGAAGAGACATCCATCAGGAAAACGGTTCTTGTCAATGTTGAGGAAAATGAGATACGTGTGGCATATCTGGAAAATCAGCAGCTTGTGGACTTATTTATAGAGAAGATAGATGACCTGAGTTTAGTGGGGAATATTTACAAGGGCGTGGTGGAGGATGTGGTGCCCGGTCTGCAGGCGGCATTTGTAGACATCGGTCAGGAACGGCGTGCGTTTCTCCATTATGACGATATTCTTACGGATGCGCTGAAGATTGGCAGGAAGGAGAAGAAGGTAGTGAGCCGACGAGGCTCCGCTCCTGTAAGAAAGCAGGGCGCATCATCAAGTGAGAAGTGGGATGGGGCGCAACCTCGCTCTGGCGCTGAAGCTATGGAGCGTAAGCGAATCCATAAGGGGCAGACCCTCCTTGTGCAAGTGATAAAGGATGAAATCGGGGGGAAGGGACCGCGCGTGACCACCAACATCTCGCTTCCGGGGCGCTATCTGGTGTTTCTCCCTTACCCATCGCAGAGGGGCGGTATTTCCCGCAAGATTGAGGATGAAAAGGAGCGCCAGCGCCTCAGGAGGATTCTGGGCGAGATAAAAAATACTCGCCAGAGCTATATTATCCGCACCGCGGGCATGGGAATGGATGATGATGCCATCAAGGGCGACATAGGTAATCTCAAGAGCGCCTGGGGAGGCATTCTGAGAAAATATCGCCAGCCCGGCCTTCGCAGCCGCTTCAGCGGAGCAGGCAAGGATGCGCCGCTCCTGCTCTTCAATGACCATGATATCCTTTACAGGATAGTGCGGGACAACATCACAGATGACGTCAATGAGATAATCACGAATGATGAGAGGGTTTATAAAGACCTGCGCCGGATTCTGAGGCACATGATACCATCCCTTGAGGGGCGGGTGAATCTCTTCAGCCATCCTGTGAACCTGTTTCAGCAGTATGATGTGGAGAAGAAGATTCAGCGGGCATGTCAGCGCAAGATATGGCTCAAGAGCGGCGGGTATGTGGTCTTTGACGAAACGGAGGCGCTCACGGCAATAGATGTCAACAGCGGGCGTTTTGTGGGGAAAAAGGACCAGGAGAAAAACACCCTGAAGACAAACCTGGAGGCGGCGAAGATGATTGCCCAGCAGTTGCGCCTGCGGGATATCGGCGGCATCATCGTCATCGATTTTATTGATATGAGCGAACGGGGGAATCGCGAGGCGGTGGAGCAGGAATTTCTCCGGCAGACAAGGCAGGACAAGGCGAAAATCTCCACCATACCCATTTCAGAATTCGGTCTTTTACAGGTGACACGGAAACGGGTGCGCATGAGCCTCTGGCACCAGATTTACAACAGGTGCCCTTACTGCGGCGGCTCGGGGCGGGTGCTTGCGCCTGACCAGATATGGCGGGAGATGAAATATTCAATTCTCAATCTGCTCCAGAAGACCCCCAGACCGCTTGAAATCACAGTCGTCCTCCACTCCCATACCAAGAACTACATCCAGGAGAAGTTCATAACCACCCTTAAAGATTTTCAAAAACATTATAAAGTCCCCATCATTCTCCTTTCGAGCGAGGACCTGCATGTTGAGGATTTTCAGGTGAGATATGTCCACCCCGACCGCGCCGAGGTGAGAGTTCAGGAGGATATGCGAAGGGGGGCGGAGGATGATGGAAGCGAACTGCCGTCGGAAACCAGAAGAGGAGCGATTGATGAAGATTAAAAACCGCGGGGTATTGGGAATATAGGGAATAGACATCCCGATTGTGATTTTATCTTCATGTCCCTGAATATCTGTCACCTGCGAGCCAAGTCTATCCGCCTGAGGCGGACTCGCCTGTGGTTATCATATATACGAGGTAGCCCATGACAACTTCGGAATTTGTTCATCTCCATCTGCATAGCGAGTATAGTTTATTAGATGGCGCCTGCCGGTTTGAACCGCTGTTTAAAAGACTTCAGCAGTTCGGCATGAAGGCTGTTGCCCTGACAGACCACGGTAACCTGTTCGGCGCGGTGGATTTTTACCAGAAGGCTGTTGAAGCGGGGATAAAGCCCATAATCGGCTGTGAGTTTTACCTGTCTCCGGGTCTGCGGACGGAGCGCAATTCCCAGGAAAAAAAGTCATCCAACCACCTTGTCCTTCTCTCTACCAGTTACCAGGGTTATCTGAGCCTTGCCAAGTTATCCTCCATTGCCCACCTTGAGGGCTTTTATTACAAGCCGCGGATTGACATGGGGACGCTGGAGAAATATTCCCGCGACCTCATTGCCTTTTCCTCCTGCATCAAGGGGAGCATTCCCGAGCTTCTTCTTGAGGGTAAGCCCAAAAAGGCGGCTGAAGTTCTTGACCAGTTTCTTGCCATTTTCGGGAGGGAGAATTTTTATATTGAGATTATGGACCAGAGCCTGCCGGAGCAGAGGAAGGTGAATCCCGCCCTTGTGCGGCTGGCGAAAAAGGCTGGCGTGGGGCTTGTGGCAACTAATGATTGCCATTACTTGAACCGTGAGGATGCCGAAATCCATGATGTCCTCCTTTGCATAGGGACGGGCAAGACCTTCAGGGAGGAACAGCGCCTCCGCTTCCATTCCACTGAGTTTTACGTCAAATCGCAGGATGAGATGGCGGATTTATTCCGGGATTTGCCAGAGGCGGTGCAGAATACCCTCACCATCGCGGAGAGGTGTAATTCGGAAATCCGTTTTAAGCAGAAACTCCTGCCCCATTACACACCTCCCGACGGTCTGAGAGAGGGGGATTATCTGCGGAATCTGGTGATGGAAGGATTGAAGGAGCGCTACAGTGTGCTTACGGAGGAGATACTGGAGCGGGCGGAGATGGAGCTGGGGGTCATCCACAATATGGGGTTTGATTCCTACTTTCTCATTGTGTGGGACTTTGTGCGATATGCGAGGGAGAATGGTGTGGGCGTGGGACCCGGACGCGGTTCCGCCGCGGGGAGCATTGTGGCATACGCCCTGCGGATAACAGATATTGACCCCCTTGAATATGGTCTCATTTTTGAGCGCTTTCTGAATGTGGAGCGCGTCTCTCTGCCGGATATTGACATCGATTTTGACGATATCAACCGTAACAAGGTTTTCAGATACGTGAGGGAGAAATACGGTTCCTCAAATGTTGCCCAGATTATCACATTCGGGACGCTAAAGGCGAGAAACGCCGTGCGGGATGTGGGGCGCGTCTTGGAAATCCCTTTAAGTCTTGTTGACCGCATAGCAAGGATGATTGCCGATAACACATCTATTGATGGAGCGCTTGCTAATGTCGAGGAGCTCCGAAATCTCTCCGGGAGCGACCCCCAGATACAGAAGCTTCTCACCTATGCCCATGCAATTGAGGGGATGGTGCGCCACGCCTCCACCCATGCCGCAGGCGTTGTGATGGCGGACATTGACCTCTCGGATATCATCCCCGTTTATAAACCCCCGAACACGGATGACATCGCCACGCAATACACGATGGACCAGGTGGTGGAGATTGGTCTTCTAAAGATGGATTTCTTAGGGCTTAAAAACCTTTCCGTCATACAGGATGCCGTTGACCGTTTGAAGAAGACGAGGGGGATAGAGGTGATATGGAAGGATATCCCGCTTGACGACCCCGTCACATATGACCTTTTGTGCTCGGGTGAGACGGCAGGTGTGTTCCAGCTGGAGTCCTCCGGCATGCGCGACATAGTGAACCGCCTCGCCCCGCGCAACCTCTCGGAAATCGCCGCCCTCCTTGCGCTCTATCGCCCCGGACCTCTCCAGAGCGGGATGGTGGAAGATTTCATCGCCCGCAAGAATGGCAAGAGGGGGATTGTGTATGAGCATGAGATGCTGGAACCGATACTGAAGGAGACCTTCGGGGTTATTCTGTATCAGGAGCAGGTGATGCAGATTGCGCGTGTGATGGCGGGTTACACGCTCGGGGAGGCGGACATCCTCCGCCATGCTATCGGGAAGAAGAAAGATGAGATAATGAATGAGCGGAAGGCGGCATTTATTGAGCGCGCCATTCTCCGAGGGGTTGACCGTCATGTTGCCGAGAAGACCATAGACCTTATCGTTTATTTTGCCGGCTATGGATTCAACAAGAGCCACAGCGCCGCCTACGCCCTCATCACCTATCGCACCGCCTATCTCAAGGCGCACTATCCCGTGGAATACATGTCCGCTGTCCTCACAAATGAAATCGGGTCAAATGAGAACATTGCCAAATATATCGGCGTCTGCAAGGCTATGGGAATTCAGATACTCCCGCCGGATGTGAATGAATCCTATGCCACATTCACAGCGGTTGGGGAGAAGATACGCTTCGGGCTTGCGGGCATCAAGAATGTGGGCGAGGCGGCTGTGAACCAGATAATTGCGGAGAGGGATAAAAACGGCTCCTTCAAAAGCCTTCAGGATTTTGTTATGCGTGTGCCTTATGGAGTCTTGAATACTCGCCTTGTGGAAGCCCTCATAAAATCCGGCGCCTTTGACTCAACAGGGCACCACCGCGCACAGCTCATGCAGGTCATGCCCGAAGTCCTCGAGATGGCAAGCCATTACCAGCGGGAAAAGAATTCCCTACAGATATCCCTCTTCGAAGACCATGCAGGGATGTCCTACCGCACAGTTCCATTGCCCCCCATTCCCCCCTGGCCGGAGATGGAAATGCTCCAGTATGAAAAGCAATACCTGGGGTTTTATGTGACCAGCCACCCCATGAATGCCTATGAGGTGGACGCCCGTTCTCTCAGCAATGCAGATACAAGCGTCCTGAAGGAATCGCTTGCGCGCCATGGCTTCAGCGACAGAGCGAGGCGAGGCGGGGAGGATGTGTGCCTGCTTGGGCTCGTCAATAGTGTGACGCCCAGGCTGGATAAAAACGGTAATACTTATGCCCATGTGATGCTGGAGGATTTCCAGGGGAGCGTGCGCCTTGTCTTTTTTAACAGGGCTTATGAGCAGTATCGCCCTCTTCTTGAAGTGGACAGGGCGATTTTTGTCCGTGGGAGGCTCTCGCAGGCGCGGAATGAGCCGGAAATCATTGTGGATGAGGTGAACACGCCGGCTGATGCGCGGAAAAAGCTGGTCCGCGCTGTGGAGATTGAACTGGCGCCGGCAAGCGCCACGGTGGAAAATCTGGAGAGGATTAAGGAACTCTTCAGGAGGCACAAGGGAGAGCGCCCTGTTCGGATTATCCTTCACAAATCAGGCGTTGGGAGATTCCGCATGGACCCGGGTAAACATGCAAGTGTGACCACCTCTGATGAGTTTGTCAGGGATGTCCTGACACTGCCATTTCACACCATCCTGACATTTATCACGAAAAGTTGAGAGAGAAGGCATTCCTTTTGCCGGACGCCGGCGCTTATCCGGCCGTCGCTAGCGCTTTGGCGGAGTCGGCTGGGGCAAGGGTTTCTTATTTGATGGGAGAGATGCTGGCGATAAATTTGCGATGTGTCCCGGATTGGTCAATGCGCACGAGGGAAATATTGCATCGAAATCTTGCGCCTTTGGGCGTCTTCAGGTATATATCACGGCGGTCAACACCTTTTTTCCTGATGGTATCTCTGGCGGAGGATTTATATTTGTCAAAATCTCCTCCGGTGGGGAAGAATTTTTTGAAAGGGATATTTGTGAGGCTTGGAAGCGCACTTTCAGGGTCGAGGATTTCCCTTGCCGTATCATTAGCCCATTCAATTTTCCATTCCGAATTGAGCATGCAAATGCCGTGGGGTGTGCTGAGCAGGAGTGCCTGATTAAGTCCCTCCAGATATTGCAGTCTTTCGTTTGTGTCTTTCATATTTTTTCCGGCATGTTTCAAATCCGTGATATCATGAGCCATGACCTGGGCGCATGAAACCTTTCCGCTGGAATCCGGGATGGGCTGGATATTGGTCCTGAACCAATGCTCATGCCCTCCAATCACGGAGGGGTGATGCGGCATATTCAAAGCCCTTCCGGATTTGATAACCTTTCGGATGTTTGTCATGTGGTTGTCCGCGGTCTCCCTGGGTAAGAAGTCCCACATGGTTTTGCCCGCGATATCCTGAGGTTTTCCGCCAAGGATTAGTGCGAGTGCATTATTCACCATCAGAATGACACCATCATTGTTGATAATGGTGATAAGCGCCTCCGCATTTTCCACCACCATGCGGTATTTTCTTTCCTCCTCGCGGATTTTCGTCTCTGCCGCCCGGCGTTCAGAGATATCGCGGATGAAGGCGCAACCGAATTTTTTACCCCCATACTGGAGATAGGTGACATTGATATCGACAGGTATCTGGCGACCATCCTTAGTTGTGTGGATGGATTCAAATGTGATTGCCCCCTGCTTCTCCATGAGTTTCCATCTTTCCCTGTGTGTCTCCTTTGTAAGGACGGCATCGATATCGGAAATCTTCATTGAGAGGAGTTCATCAGCGGAATAGCCGAGGATGCGGGAAGCCGCCTCATTTGCATAAAAGAAATTGCTGTCGGCGTCAAACCACAGGATAATGTCCCCTGCGCTGTCCATGCAGAACCGGGAGAGATGGAGCGCCTTGTCCGCCAGTTTGTGTTTGGTGATGTCCATAAAGGAGAACATAATGCAGATGGGGTTGCCGGATGCATCGATGACGGTGCTTGCGGACACAAGTGCCTCAAAGGATGCGCCGTCGCCGCGGCGGGCTTCCAGTTCGCCCTTCCAGTCCCCCTCCTTACGAATGGCGTCCCAGACCTTTTGCGCCGATGATTTATGAACCCAAAGCGAGGAAAAGGATTTTCCTTTCGCCTCGCTTATATCGTCATACTCCCAGAGGGAGAGAAAGGAGTGATTCGCATAAGTCACACGTCCGTCCAGGTTAAGAATGGCGATGGCATTGATAGATGAATCAATTGCCCAGTCCTTGACCCTGAGCGACTCTATGGCGCGGAGACGGGAGACGACGCCTGCGCATTGCTCAGCCATGGCATGGAGGAGTTTGAGGTCGCGGTCGGTGTATCTTTTGGGAGTGTAGCTATGTACCGAGATACCGCCGATGAGCCGGTTTTCCCACAGGACAGGGGCAAACATGAGTGAGCGGGAGAGGCGGTCTGTAGCTCCGAATGGGGTGAGTTTTGATTTTTTTGGTTCAACATTTCGATTGATGAGCCGTGGCTGTCGGGTGGGGAATACGGTGGTGCGTCTGTCCAATTTTGTCACTTGTGCCTGTCCCATCTTTTCCGGATGCGATGCCCCTTTGGGTGTATCTTCCATATGGATTCTGGTAAGTGTATTATTAGATTCGTCATACAGTCCGAACCAGAAGGCATCGTGTTTGAAAAGACTGCGGGACTCTTCTGCGAGCAAGGTAGCGATTTCCCCGAGGTCAATAAGTGATGAGATGCGTTCCGAGATATGTTGCAGGGTCTCCTTTTCCATTTCGGTGCGTTTATATTCTGTGATGTCATACAGGATGCCAAGGGAGCCTGTGACCTTGCCTGTTTGTTCAGAAATGATGGGGACGGCGCAGTCCCTCAGCCATTTTTCCACTCCCTGCGGTGTAATGATTCTGTAATCAACATTGTAATGTTTTACCTCGCCACGGCGAAAGGCAGCGCTGTAATCATGGACATCTTTTGGGGCGTCGGGGTCAATGATAATGGTTTCCCTGACAAGTTTGTTAAAATCCCCTGACGTCCTGCCGGCGAAGGAGGCGCCCAGCATTGACTCGCCTTCTTTGTCAAAGTATTCATAACGCCAATCGGGAAATCGGAGTGAATAGACGACACCCATTGAGTTATGGATTGCCTTGCGGTAGATGTCGTGAGCCTTCTTCAGCTCCTCCTCCGCCAGCTTGCGTTTTGTGATGTCACGGATAAAGGAGCAGTGAAATTCTTTGCCCCTGTAATTGATATAGTTGACGGATGTTTCCATCTGGACGTCCCGCCCATCCCGTGTTCTCAAGGTGGTTTCGATGATTCGATTTTGCTCCTTTTTTGTTTGCTCCCAGTCTTTTTTCCATTTTTGCCAGTTATACTTCGGATTCAAGTCCTTAACGGACAAAGAGAGCAGTTCGTCGCGGGAGTATCCGGTCAGGTTGCAGGCGGCGTCGTTCGCATAGATGTGATGACCGTCCGGTTCCACCCATACAATAGCCTCCCCGCTCCGTTCGATTGAGAGCATGGCGATTGAGAGCGCCCTTTTCAGAAGGTTGTGTCCTGTCAAATCAGTGACGGATGCCATCATGGAAAATGGACTGCCTGACTTATCCCTTACGATGCTTGCGGAGACGAGGGCGTCAAAGGTGGAACCATCCTGACGGACAGCGGTCATCTCGCCCAACCACCCGTCCTGCTCCCGCAGGATGTCTATAATCTTTTTTGATTCGCCAGTGCTTTGAAAAAGGCGGGAGAGCGGTTTTCCGATAACATCCTGTGGGTCATCATAATCCCACAAGCGCTGGAAGGAGGGATTTACGTAATTAACCATGCCTGAGAGGTCTGCCATCACCACGGCATTGATAGAGGACTCAATTGCCCGGTCTTTGGCGGTCAGGGATTCGCAGGAGCGCATGCGCGCCACGGCGCCGCCGCATAGCTCGGCAATGGCATGAAGGAGTTTCAGGTCTTGCTCTTTATAGAAGTCCTGGGTGTAGCTCTGGGCGGAGATGACCCCGAGCAGACGTTTCTCCCACATGACAGGTGCAAACATGAGGGAGCGTGAGATGCGTTCTTTGAACCCGAAGCGGGCAAGTTTCGCTCCGGTTTTTTTCCTCTTGCGGTTGATTAGTTTTGGCGTGAAGTCCGGATACAGGGGATTGTGTTTGCTTAATTGCATTGATTTATTCGGCACAACGGTAATGGGTTCACCCCCCCCGACTGGCGTGTCTTCAAGATAGACCTTTGTGAATATGTTATGGGATTCGTCATAAAGGCTGAAATTGAAGGCGTCGTACCGGAGGAGATTTCGGGAGCGGGCGGCAAGCATGGCTCCCATCTCTTTTAAGCTGACAAGCGATGCCAGATCCTCGGATATTTCCTGAAGCGCCGCGTGTTCCATCTCGGTGCGTTTTTGTTTTGTGATGTCAAAGAGGATGCCCATTGAACCCGTGACCTCTCCAGTTTTCTCATCCCTGACCGGGCTGGAGAAATCGCTAAGCCATTTTTCCTCACCCTTCGGGGTGACAATTCTGTAATTGGCGACGTAACGTCCGACCTTTTCCTGCCGGAAGGAGAGTCCACTTATATCCTCTGGCTCGATGATGATTCTCTCCTTCACCAGCTGGTTGAAATCATGTTGTTTAAGATTGCGAACGGGAATTCCGAGGAGGGCTTCCCCATCCTCATCAAAGTAATCGTAGCTCATGTCTGAGAATCTGAGGGAATAGGCGACGCCGTTGGAGCTCCGGATGGTGCTGTGGTAAATGTCATGCACCTTTTTCAGCTCATCCTCAATGTGTCTGCGCTCCGTGATATTGCGGGCGAAGATGCAGTTGAATTCACTCCCCTTGTAATGAACGTAATTGCAGGTGTTTTCCACAATGACCGTCCCGCCGCCCTTGATTTTCAGGATAGTTTCAGTGACGAGGGAGCCTTTTTGTTTGAGATTTGCCCAGAAGGTTTTCCACTTCTGTTTTGAATAATCCTTCGCAAAGTCAAAGATGGTCTTATTCAGGATTTCTTCCCGTGTATAGCCAGTGATGCGGCAGGCGGCGTCATTGATGTAAAGGTAGCGCCCGTCGGGGTCAATCCACACAATGGCGTCGGCGCTGTGGTCGATGGAGAACTTGGCGATAGAGAGGGCTTTTTCCAGGAGATTGTGACCCGTGATATCGACGGTGGATGCCATCATGCAGATGGGGTTGCCCGCATCATCCTTCACCATGCTTGCCGCCACCTGGGCGTCAAAGGAGGACCTGTCCTTCCTCAGGGCTGTCATTTCGCCCTGCCACCTGCCCTCTTTCCGCAGACTCTCCATCACCGTCCGGGCTTCATCGGGCTTCTGCCAGAAGGAGGAAAAGGGTTTTCCGATAATATTGCCGGCATCATCATAATCCCAGAGAATCCGGAAGGAGGGATTCACATAAGTGATTTTGCCTTCGAGGGTCATGATAGCGACGGCGTTGATGGAGGAGTCCATTCCCCACTGCTTGACTTTCAGGTCTTGCTCTATCTGGACTCGCTCTGTGATATCGAGGGCTATGCCCGAAGTTCCTATGATAATTCCCGACTCATCACGAAGAGGTTCGATATAATTTTCAAAGACACGATTCTTGTAATGGGTTGTGTAATGTCCGGCTGTTCCTTTGAGGGCGTTCATGTGGACTTTCAGGAAGGTGTTGTCCGGGTCATGGGTTTTAAAATATTCCTGAATGCTCTGCCCTATGAGTTTTTCGGGTTTAATATTAAAGGTGTCGAGGAGTTTGCCGGCGATGGAGGTGAATCGCAGGTTGAGGTCAGTTGTCCAGAGGATGGAATGAGTCTGGTTTGCCTTGACCTGCAACATTTGTTCCTTCTGCCGAAGGGTCTCTTGTGTATTTTTGTCTTTTGATGGGGGCGATTCTGATTTGTGAGTCGATTGCTCCATGGGAGAGGATTCAGAGGGGTTTTGAGGTTCATCCATTTATAAAACCCCCGTGTGAGTTTCGTGGGGCGGGTTGAAAAAAAATCAGGATTAAAAATCAACCCTTATGATAATAAGAATAAAAAAGTTATTATCAGGTTTCGTCAAGTATAATTGATGAAAGAGGCGGTGTAATGCAAGTTTTTTGTTCATTAGCCAACTCCGCGCTCCGTCGCCAAAGCTATGTAGCGTCGGCGACCGAAGTGGCTACGAAGGCTGAATCGTGAAGGTTGGGGAGTGGTGATGTATTGGCACTTGAGGCGTCGTGTTTCAGTAGCAGAGCCACATAGGCGTCCTCAAAGCTTGGCTGGACGGGTGTTGAGCCGGGGAGCGGGTTCTCGGAGACGTAATGACAAAGGACATTTCGCGTCGCACCTTCAGCGCTCCACGAGAGAAAACCGGTCCGGCCGTCGCTAACGCTTTGGCGGAGTCGGCTTGTATGTCTGCGGAAGAGTATCTGGCGGCGGGGGATGGGGGGTGGCTGGTCGGCGGGGAGTATTATGTCCCAGATGAGGTTTTGCGCCTGTGCCTGGATGCCCTGCACGTCTCCCTGGTAAAGAACCTCGCCGCGATTAAGGACTGCCACGCATTTACAGCTGCTGGTTATATCATCAACGATGTGTGTGGAGAGCAGGACAATTCGCGTCTGAGCCAGTTCTGAAAGGAAGAGGCGGAATTTCACCCGTTCCACGGGGTCAAGCCCAGCCGTCGGCTCATCCACGATAATTAAGGGGCGCGGGTTGAGCATGAACTGTGCGACGCCTGCGCGCTGTCTCATCCCGCCGGAGAAGCGTTTCATCGGCTTCTCCCGCGCATCTGAAAGCCCCACCATCTCAATAACTTCGTCAATCCTTCGTCTGCGCTTTGTCAAGTCATGCAGTCCATAATAAGGCGCGAAGAAGTTGAGATACTGCTCAATATTGAGCGATTCATAGACGCCGAAGTTCTGCGGGAGGTAGCTGATGTAGCTGCGAATATCCTGACGATGGAAGCGCAGGTTGCACCCGAGCATTTCCACAACGCCATAGGTGGGTTCTATTATGCCTGTCAGGATTTTCATGAGGGTTGTTTTGCCTGCGCCGTTGGGTCCAAGGAGACCGAACATGCCGGGCTCTATTTCAAGGGTGACATGCTTCAGGGCGTTGACGCCTTCAGGGGGGCGGTGGCCAATGGGATAGGTGCGCGATGGGATAATGCGGAGGAGTTTCTTCCACTTGAAGACGGGATACATCTTTGAGATGTTTTTGATGGAGATATGCATCTCTTTTCCGGCCGTCGCTAGCGCTTTTGCGGAGTCGGCTGGTTTAGCGATGGTAAGAAACTGGTGGCGCAAGAGGCGGGCTTTAAGGATTTTCAGCCGTTCAATGCCAATTGAGAGGACATTGTAAAAGGTGGGGATGACAACAAGGGTGAGAAGCATGGAGACGCTCATGCCGCCAACAAGGACAGACACAAGGCTCCGCGCCTCCATTTCAGCCTCGGTGGAAAAAAGGATTGGCAGGAGACCAAGGATGGTGGTGAGTGAGGTCATCAGAATAGGTCTCAGGCGGTAGGAGATTGCGGCAAGTAGGGCGCGCGAGCGGCGGTAACCATGCCAGTTCTCCATCTGACGGGTAAATTCAATCAGGAGGATGCCATTATTGACTGCCAGCCCTGCCAGAAGAATCGTGCCAAGCATGGCAATCTCATTCAGGGTGGTGTTGAAGATGATGATGCCCCAGATGCCGCCAATGCAGGCAAGGGGAAGGGTGGCGAGGATAACTATCGGGGAGATGAGGGAATCAAAGAAGAATGCCATGACAAGGAAGATGGCAAGGACGGCAAGGAGGAGGAGTTTTCTCAATGTGAGTCTGCCGGTTTCCGCCTCTTCAAGGCTACCTGACAACTGCGCCGAAATCCCTCCGGGGAGTTTAACGGTATTCAGGCGTTTCTGGATGTCCCTCAGGGTCTCCTGCCTCTTTTTTTCCAAGCCCTGCCTGTAGAAGGACTGCTGAAAGCTGAAGCCGACATTAATATTACGCTGGCGGTTTTTCTTTTCAATGGTGGGTGTATTGTGTGTGATGATGAAGGACCCAAGGCGCTCAAGGGGGACAATCCCTCCGCCCTGGAGAGGAATCATGGTGCGTTTGAGTTCCCGGAGCGTCTGCCGCGGCTTTTTCTCACCCCTTGCACGTTTTTCCTCCTCAGTCACCACCCGCACCGTTACCTGTCTTTCCACACGCCTCGGCGTGTCGGTGAGGGTGAGCGATGTCCGGATACCGCGTTCCTCGCGTGCCTGGAAGAAGGATTGAAGCGTGGATACGTCTGCCTTCATGACGAGGAAGAGTTCAAGGTCCGGGATGAACTGCACCTCTGGTGTGCCAAGGGGTGTTGAAATCTCCACATTGCCGATGTTGGCGTCCTTCTGGAGGAACTCTTTGACCATCTCCGCCCCTCGCTGCATTGCGTCGATATTCTCACCGGTGATGAGGACAGACTCCGGCATTCCATGACTGCCGCCGTAATCGTAATAACTTATGCCCTCCGGCTTAGCCGCAAGAGAGGCGCTCGGGAAGGGCCAGAATCGGAATCCGCTGTTCTTGTCACCGGAGCGGAAATTCTTATACGCAAGGATGAATTCATCCATATACAGCGATTGGTATTTATCCGAGATTTCAAGAGCAATCTCACCACCATCTTTTGTGAATCTGGAGGAGAATGACTTGAAGACATCGGATTTTTTCATCTCCTGAGCAATCTGACGTTCCTTCTGGAGGAAGAATTGGTCTGTGTCCTTCAGTGTGGAGCTGAGGGGCGGTTTGCCGTAGAGGGTGATAGAGTATGTCTTTTGACTTCTGGAATGTCTCTGGATGACAATCTTGATGCCTGATGCGATTAAGGTCGTCAGGAAGATGATAAGGATGACAAAGAAGAGGCGGATGGGATGGCGCAATGAGCCCTTGGCGCAATAGAGGACAAACTCCTTCAGAAGATTTCGCGGCGGGGCGTCGGGTTTCCGGTAGGGATTCAATCTGCCTAAGGCGGACATCAGGCGGGAACACCTTGAGAGGATGCGGCGGACTTTTTTAAGATGTCCCTCGCGTTGTGGCGGATTTGTTGTAACGTAAGCAAGGGAGTGCAACAGGGGACCCGCATCCTCATGCGCCTTTGAGCGGAGCCATTTCCCCGCTTCCATTACCTTTGCGGCAAGCATGGGGACAAGTGTGATTGCCACAAGGAGGCTCGCCAGCATTGGAAAGACAAGCGAGAGCGCCATCTCCTTCATCACCAGCGCTATCATCTCGTCAATGTATAAAAGCGGGATGAAGACGACAAGGTTGGTCGCGGTGGAGACCACTATGGCTCGCACGACCTCGCGTGAGCCGAGCCATGCCGCCTCACGCGGCGGGCGCCTGCGCTGGTGGTAGCGATAGACGTTCTCCACCACAACTATGGAATTATCCACAAGTATCCCCACACCTGCGGCAAGCCCCAGAAGTGTAAGGATG
>JAPLSR010000210.1 GCA_026398545.1 Candidatus Sumerlaeota bacterium
TGTGGTTCCAGCGCGTTCAACAAACTGCTCCGGATGCCGAAAACCGTAAAGGACAATCCAGATTACCGGCAATATCCACAGTCCCTGAGCAATCATCGCCCACACGGGAATCTTTTTTCGTCTTATTACAAACGATACCAACAAAAACAGCACTATCGGAAAAAGAAGAAAGACCTGATAGCGCGTCAGTGTGGCGAGGACGGTCAGGATAGTCGCCTTTGTAAGATGGGTTGTATATTGCCCACCTTCCTGAACGCTTGTCTTCCAGCACTCATACGCCGCAAGAAAAAACAGGAGGGTGAAAAGGGCGTCTGTCATGGCATGGGTCGACCAACGCAATGCCATGGGAGAAACGGTGTAAATCAGTCCTGAGTAAAATGCGGTGCGTTTGTCAAAAAGACGCATGGAAATGGAAAAAATGGGAATGAGCGTGAGGGCGCTTGCCAATGCTGAAATGAGCCGTCCTGACATCTCTGCATCACCGATGACCGGTTTCAGCATCATGACAAGGATTGTAAAAAGGGGCGGATACAGTTTGCTGGGAACGGAAAAGAGGAGAATCTGGAGTATGCCGTCCGTGTATTCCGCGCGATTGGCAGTTATAAGAGAAATCTTCAGAACGACATTGAATAAGAGCAGGAAAACAAGGAGGCGAAGTGGGGACGTCCTGTCTATTTTTATGGCTGTCCGCTCTCTCACGCGAAAAATCTTTCCACTGATATTGATTTAATGATAAACATCATGACGAAAAATCAATCAATGTCAAGACCGTTATCCCTTAGATGGAAAATCTTTGACACCCCGAGTCTCGGTGTTTAAGTATCGCTTATCATTGTATCGGAAATGAAGATTAACATATGACACACATTCTTGGAATTTCCGCCTTCTATCATGACAGCGCCGCCTGTATGGTGAGCGATGGACGGATTGTTGCCGCGGCGCAGGAGGAGCGCTTCACACGCAAAAAACACGATGCCGGATTCCCTGCAAATGCCATCCGGTACGCACTGGAGGCTGGCGGCATCACCGGTGAACAACTTGACTACGTGGCATTTTATGATAAGCCATTCATTAAATTCTGGCGCCTGCTCGAGACATATATCGGGATGGCGCCACGCGGTCTGAAATCTTTCCTTGAATCCGCACCCCTGTGGGTCAAGCAGAAACTCTGGATTAAGGAGTTGATTCGGAAGACTGTTGGACCGAATGCGAAAATTCTCTTTCCGGAGCATCACGCCTCCCATGCCGCCTCCGCCTTTTTCCCCTCCCCTTTTCAAAGGTCGGCAATCCTCACCATTGACGGGGTCGGGGAGTGGGCAACGGCAAGTTACGGTATCGGGGAGGGAAATAAAATCCGCATTTTTGCCGACCTTCAATTCCCCCATTCTCTTGGCCTTCTTTATTCAGCCTTCACCTATTTTACCGGATTCAGGGTGAACTCCGGCGAATACAAGATGATGGGACTGGCGCCTTATGGCGAGCCGAAATACAAGGATGTCATCCTATGTGAAATCATCAACCTGAAAGAGGATGGCTCATTTCAGATGAATATGGAATTTTTTGACTATTGCACCGGACTCAAAATGACGAATGAACGGTTTGACAAACTTTTCGGAGGACCTCCACGCAAGCCGGAGACAAAGATGACCCAGCGTGAAATGGACATCGCCCGCTCAGCGCAGGATGTTACCGAAGAAATCATGCTCCGCATGGCGCGATACCTGCACAAGGAAACGGGCGCGAAATATCTCTGCCTTGCGGGCGGTGTGGCTTTGAATTGTGTTGGGAACGGACGCATCCTCAAGGAGGGACCATTTGAAGATGTCTGGATTCAGCCCGCCGCCGGCGATGCTGGCGGGTCGCTGGGCGCCGCACTTCTCATCTGGCATCAACACCTCGATAATCCCCGACATGCCGATGATAAAAACGATTTTCAGCAGGGCTCTCTCCTCGGTCCGGAATTTTCCAATAATTACATCGGGCAATTCCTTACGCGCGAAAAAATTCTCTATAAGGAGCTCGATGATGAGAGTTTGATTTGCACCGCCGCCGACCTCATGGCATCTGAAAAGGTGATTGGCTGGTTCCAGGGGCGCATGGAATTTGGACCCCGCGCCCTCGGTAATCGCAGTATCCTCGGAGATGCCCGTTCCGCCGAGATGCAATCCACCATGAATCTCAAAATCAAATTCCGCGAAAGTTTCCGCCCGTTTGCCCCCTCCGTGCTTGAGGAAAAAGTCACCGATTATTTTGAGACCGAACATCCCAGCCCTTACATGCTCCTCGTGGCGCAAGTGAAAAATGAATTGCTCCGCATGCCGGAAGAGAATGAAAAAAAATTAAGCGGTTTTGATAAATTAAAGGTCGTGCGCTCGGGCATCCCGGCAATCACACATGTGGATAACTCCGCACGTCTGCAAACGGTCAGTCGCGAGATCAATC
>JAPLSR010000079.1 GCA_026398545.1 Candidatus Sumerlaeota bacterium
TGTTTGTTTCCGGGATGGAACTGGCTCTGCCCTATATCATCAAGGTCACGATTGATGTGCATATTGCCCACAGGAACATGGCGGGCATTACGAGGATGTCAATCTTGTATCTGGCGCTCCTCATCGGGATGTTCAGCTTCGAATATGGGATGGTTTATATCCTCAATGTGCTGGGTCAGCGGGCGATGCGCGACCTGAGGATGCAAATCTTTGACCATGTGCAGTCGCTTTCGCTCTCATTTTTTGACAAGAATCCCGTCGGGAGGCTGGTCACGCGCATCACGAATGACGTGGAGGTATTGAATGAGTTGTGCGCCTCCGGTGTGGTGACGGTGTTCGGCGACCTTTTTTTACTGCTGGGCATTATGTTACTGATGCTTGTGGTGAACTGGAGGCTGGCGCTCATTGTATTTGTGACGATACCTCTGCTGGTGGTGGCGGCGGAACGTTTCCGCATCCGCATCAGGGAGGTCTATCGCAGGATTCGCATCAGTCTTGCCCGTCTGAACTCTTTTCTGCAGGAGAGTCTCTCCGGCATGCGCACCATTCAGGTGTATAATCAGCAGGCAAAGAGTTTCGCGGGGTTTAAAGGCATGAATGATGAGTATCGCCGTATGAATATGGAGGCGATTTTTGAATATGCCTTTTTCTTTCCCCTGGTGGAGTTTGTGGCGGCTCTCGGGACAGCGCTACTTGTGTGGTATGGCGGGGGCGGGGTGGTGCAAAAGACCGTTACCATCGGCACGCTTATACTTTTCCTGCAATACATCAACAGATTTTTCCACCCTATTCGCGACCTTTCGGAGAAATACAACATCTTCCAGTCCGCCATGGCATCCTCAGAGCGGATGTTCAATCTCCTCGACACTCACAGTTTTATAGTTGAGCCGGAAAATCCGGCGCCCGCCCCCCACCTGGAAAAGGGCATTGAGTTCAAAAATGTTTGGTTTGCCTATCACGGGGATGATTATGTCCTGCGGGACGTCACACTCTCTGTGCCGAAGGGACGAACGGTTGCCATCGTGGGCTCCACGGGCGCAGGCAAGACTTCCCTCATCCAACTGCTCTGCCGATTTTATGATTACAACCGGGGGGAAATCTCAATTGACGATACAGACATCCGCCGTTTCCGTTCAAAGGACCTGCGCTCCCAGATTGGTCTTGTCCTGCAGGATGTATTCCTGTTCTCCGGCAATATTGCGGAAAATATCCGGTTGGGAAATAATAACCTCACCGAGCATGACATTGAAAGTATTGCCCGCACGGTAAATGCCCACAACTTCATCAGCAATTTTTCAAAGGGTTATCACCAGGAGGTAAGGGAGCGTGGCGCAACCTTCTCACAGGGACAGCGTCAACTGCTCGCCTTTGCCCGCGCCCTTGCCCGCGATCCCCAGATTCTTATCCTTGACGAGGCAACATCAAATATTGACACTGCAACGGAGCTCCTCATACAGGATGCCCTTGGGCGACTCCTTGCGGGGCGGACATCCATCGTCATTGCCCATCGCCTCTCAACCATCAGGCGCGCCGACAGTATCATTGTCCTGCATAAAGGTCGCGTGCATGAAACGGGATCACACCAGGAGCTTATATCAAAGAACGGCATTTATCGCCGTCTTTATGAGCTTCAATACCTCTCCCTCGAAGAACAAAACACACCATGAGCTGTGAACATATCACAGATGATTTTTTAAGGAGGGATATATGAAAAAGTGCGTTCTATTTCTTCTACCGGTTGTTCTCTTTATTGTCATAACAGGCATGAATTCCAAAGATAAGGAGGGGGGAACAAAGATGGCGCCTGAAAAAGGGGAAAAGTCGCCGACGCTCCATAGCTTTGGCGACGGAGCGGTGATTCAACTCCCCGCACCGCGCCTGAAGGGCGAGATGTCCCTGGAGGAATGTATCCAGAAAAGGCGGTCTATCAGGAGTTTTGAGCCACGAAAACTGACCCTCCAGGAGATTTCACAGCTCTTGTGGGCAATGCAGGGAATTACGGATGAGAGACAAGGTCTCCGCGCTGCGCCGTCCGCCGGCGCCCTTTATCCTCTGGAGATTTATCTGGTGAAGGATGATGGCGTTTATCATTATGAGCCGCACGGACACAGGCTTGAGGTCCTGGGGACGAAGGATGTCAGGGATGAACTCGTCTCCGCGGCGCTGAGACAGTCTTCCGTCAGGCAAGCGGCAGTGAATTTTGTCATCTGCGCCGTTTATGAGCGAGTGACGACGAGGTATGGGGAAAAGGGCGTGAGATTTACAGACATGGAGGCTGGACACGCCGCACAGAACCTGCATCTTGAGGCGGTTGCGCTCGGGCTTGCTTCTGTTCCAGTGGGGGCATTCATGGAAGAGGGTGTTGCAAAGGCGCTTTCTCTGCCAAAAGGTCACAGACCGATTTACATACTTCCCGTCGGCGAACCGGTGAAACAAAAGGCGGAAAAATAAAAAACGATTTCGAAAAGTCATTCACCACAGAGCCACAGAGTACACAGAGAATTATATGATATTTTCTTTGTTTTATTATCCTCTGTGTTCTCTGTGACTCTGTGGTGAATCCCGTATTTTTAGAGTAGCCCCGGGAATCGAGGAAGATAATCACCGGCGCCTTGAAAACGCCATAATACTCAATCACCTGGCGGTTCTGATTGATATCCAGTTTCCCAAGGATGAAATTTTGCATCAGTTTTTCCTTCACCGCCGGGGCATTAAGCACATCGCTCTCCAATGTCCGGGAGGCGCCCCCCAGAGTTGAATAGAAAAATAAAAAGACCGGTTTCCCGGCGGCAATCCCCGCTCTGACCGCCTCAGTATAGGATGTATGCCAGTTCAGCGAATCCGCCTGCGCCGCTGGGGATGGCGTTCCGGTCGTGGGCGCAACAAATGGGGACGAGGGCGCCGGGGTGGAAACAGGCGTGACAAAGGGAGAAGTCGCCCCCTGGGTGGGAACTGGAGTCACGAAAGGCGAGGTGGTGGTCCGGGGCACAAAGGGAGAGGTCTGGGTAGAAACTTTAGGAGTTGGCGTCGCCGGTGTGGCAGATATGGAAGCGGGAGTCGGTCCCGCTGGCGTGGTGGATGGCTGCTCAATAAAAGAGGGCGGGGGTGTCAACTTTGTTCCGGTATTGGGGACAAACTTGATGGCATCACTATAGGCACGTCCAAGATTCTGGGGCTCGGTCTTGCCGGTCACTGAGGATGTCTGGAGGGCTACATAGGCGGTGTTTCCGGCTGGAAGGTCAAATGTCCCAATAGGTACCCATGTATGGGCATTGTCGGGAATTGAGCCACCCCATCCCGACTGGTCCAGAAAGACCTCCTCCACCTTTGTGCCGGTATTTATAACATATTTCACATGAAGTGCATTGCCACTGCGTCCCCAGGTGGCATAGATATCGTAGGCGCCTGCCTTGGGGAGCACAGGTGCGAAACGGGCTTCCGCCTCCTTGGCGCCGGAATCCACATCAACAAACCGTGCACCGATTGTTGGGGCTGAACAGCCCTCCGCATTACTCTTGGCAGTGCTGCTATACCACACACCCTTCGTTTCAGAATACCCTGCGCTATTTTTCCCTTCCTTGCGGGATTCAATAATTATCTCCTGTGCCGCTATCATTCCTGTAAGCATGAGAAACATGATAAAAAGAGCGGCTAAATTTCGCCTCATCTCTATCATCCCCTTTCAAAATGGCTTGATAATGATATTATCCGTGACATCACCAGAAGATAACTTATTACCATCTTGATGCCTGTTTCAACTGTTTTCTTTCAGATGCGTGTGTCGGTTTTGCTCTCATGTTTCTTATGAACCCTCTGCTGATAACCCAAGATATTGCTCAATCCTCCGCACAAATTTCTCTGCCTCTTTCACTCGCTTTTCTGCTCTTTCTT
>JAPLSR010000374.1 GCA_026398545.1 Candidatus Sumerlaeota bacterium
AGGCAGGTTTTGAAACCAAGCGCGGATGCCCAAACGCCTGCATCTATTGCGCAGACCCGCTGGCAAAAGGAAAATCCATCCGCCTGCGACCCCCAAAGGCTCTTGCTGAGGAGATGATTAACCTCATCGACCAAGATATTGACCACTTTCACACATGCGATAGTGAGTTCAATCTGCCGCTCTCACACGCAATAGAAGTCTGCCAGGAATTTATTAAACGCGGTCTGGGTGAAAAAATGCGCTGGTATGCCTATTGCTCCCCCACACCATTTTCAAAAGAATTTGCCAGACTCATGCGGCTTGCAGGATGCGTCGGCATTAACTTCGGCGTGGACAGCGGCGACGCAGAGATGCTTCGTCGGCTGGGACGCAACTTCACACCTGAGGACATCGCCAATGCCGTCTATGCATGTCGCGAGGCAGATATCACTGTCATGCTTGACCTTTTACTGGGCGCGCCGGGCGAATCCCGTGAAAGTATCTGCAGAACGGTTGACTTTACGAAAAATCTGAAGCCGGACAGGGTGGGTGTGACTGTGGGTGCAAGGGTTTATCCGGGAACCACACTTGAGAAATTGGTGATGAGTGAGGGAAGAAAAGGCGGACTCACCGGCGCTGATGACCCATGGGGCACCATCTTTTTCCTGGAACCAGCCGTTGCCCCATTCATTTTTCACCTGCTGGACGACCTCATAAAAGATGACAGGCGATTTTTATTTTTTGACCCTTCAAAACCTGACAGGAATTATAATTACAACGCCAATGAATTGCTTGTGAAGGCAATTCATGAGGGATATCGGGGTGCTTACTGGGACATCCTGCGCCGTTACGATGAAACCGAATCGCCCTTTGTGAAGCGGTGACTACTTCAGTTTCAAGTCCCCATCATGCCGAGACCCTTGTCAGCACACCGTTTTTGAGTTGGTGGATGGTGCCAATTCGGGCGGCAATATCTGGATTATGGGTCACGAGAACAATCGCCTTCCCCCGCCCCACGGTATGTTCTAAAATCATATCCAGCACTTTTTCACCCGTGGCAAGGTCAAGGTTGCCCGTGGGCTCATCCGCCAGGACAAGGTCGGGGTCATTGATAAGCGCCCGCGCAAGCGCCACCCGCTGCTGTTCCCCGCCTGAGAGCTTTGCCGGTCTATGCGTCATGCGTTCCCCAAGTCCCACATCCTCAAGAATCTTCTCCGCCCGCTGACGCAGTTCGCTGAAAATCTCACCCTTCGCTGTCGGATGAAGAATAGTCAAGAGATATGAGAAAAATGTCCGCGGTGAGTTCATCCCGCCTCCGCCAAAGATTATCCCCGGAATCATGACATTTTCCAGGGCGCTGAATTCGTGGAGTAGATGGTGAAACTGGTAGATAAATCCCACGCGACGGCATCGCACATCCGCAAGCGTGGCGTCATTCATCCCCTGATAATCGGCTCCGTCCAGCGCAATCCTTCCATCATCGGGGCGGTCAAGGGCGCCCAGAAGATGGAGCAGGGTGCTCTTGCCGACGCCAGAGGCTCCCACGATGGCTACCGCATCACTTCTATCCAGTTCAAGATTGACGCCATTCAGGATTCTTATATGCCGTGCTCCGCTGAGATAACTCTTTTTCACGCCGCTTGCCACAAGGAGCTTACTCATAGCGCAGAGCCTCCACAGGGTTCATGCGGGATGCCTGAATGGCAGGAATAACCGCCGCCAGAATACAGAGAAGAAAGGAACATGCCACAATGATGGCAACCGTAGCGGGTTTGACCAGAACAGGTAGGGTCTGGATGCCGTAAACGGCAGGTGGCAGCCCATATTTTATCTTTTGCAAAAGGGCGCACAATACAATGCCTAAAAGAACGCCAAAACCGGTGCCCAGAAATCCAATCGTGATGCCGTGCATGAGAAAGATACGCTTGATACTTCTATTATTTGCACCCATAGACTTCAGAATCCCAATTTCCCGCGTCTTCTGTGTTGTCACCATGATAAGCGTGCCAATGATGTTGAAAGATGCCACAAGAACTATCAAAAGCAGGATTATAAACATTACAACCTTTTCAAGTTTCAAGGCGAAGAAGAAATCGGGGCTGAGTTCCTTCCACGTCCGCATAATATAATAAGGCGGCAGGACTTTTCCGAGCGCCGCCGCATATTTAGAGACTTGCGCAGGGTCTGCCACACGCACATGAACCAAATCCACCTGCTCCCCCATGAGAAAAATCGTCTGCATGGTCTGGAGACTGACAAAGGCAAAATTGGTGTCAACATCATACAGACCGGATTTGAAAACTCCCACCACCTTCAGCTGATTAATCTTTGCCCATGGACCATTGGCGGTCTTCACCAGCTTGGTTATGGCATAGAGGGTGTCACGTTCCGGGTCATTAGGTCTCACACCCAAACGACTGGCAAGTTCACTTCCAAGAACAATCTCCCTGAACCCCAGGTCTGCCCTGCCCTGAATCACGTTGTCCAATCCCGTTGTCACCCTTCTTTCCTTATCAGGAAGGACACCGAGAAGGAGGGCGCCGAGTTTCTGAGCCTCAATACCGGTTGTTCTCTGGAGAAACGCCTGCTGGCGGATGAGTGGAGCGGCGGCAACAACACCGGGCACACTCTCCACCTTATCCACAATCTCCTCATAATTTTTCAGCCCCGCCGGGTAGGGCGGAAAGATTTCAATGTGCGAATAGGTGCCTGTCATCTTTTTGATAAGCGTTGCATCAAATCCATCCATGACGGAAATGACGGTAATCAGCGCCGCCACGCCAACCATGACGCCGAGGATGGAGATGACAGTGATGATGGAGACAAGGGCTTTATGCTCGCGGGAAAGTAAATATCGGCGACTTATGAAACTCTCGAACAGCACATTAACACCCTATCCCGGTCAGTTGATTTCGGGCTTTTCATTTTCCGTTTTTGCAGGACGCCCCCCTTCGGGACGCAGGGTTGGGAACAATATCACATCCCGAATCGAACAACAATCGGTGAAAAGCATAACAAGGCGGTCCATGCCGACGCCGAGCCCGCTGGCGGGCGGCATGCCGTATTCCAGTGCCCGGACATAATCCTCATCCACGCACATCGCCTCCGCATCACCCGCGGCACGGCGTCTTGCCTGCTCCTGAAATCTCTGCAGTTGCTCCGCAGGGTCATTCAGTTCCGAATAGGCATTTGCCACTTCAAGACGCCCGATAAAGAGTTCAAAACGCTCCGCAACGAGCGGGTCATCCGGTTTGGTCTTGGCGAGCGGGCTTTTAACCCTGGGATATCCCATGATGAAGGTGGGGTGAATAAGCGTGGGTTCCACCTTTTGTTCGAAAAGTTTCAAAATCAACTCCACTGAGTCAAGGTCTTTAAGTCCCGCCGCATCCAGCCCTGAAATATGCCCTATCTTGACACGAATATCATCAGGAGGCTCATCCCATCTCAGGCTTAGACCGAGTGCGGCGCGAATCGCCTCAAGAATGGTCATGCGCTTCCATCCATCCGGTGGGTTCAGGTCAATCTCATCGCCCTGATAGATGATTTTTGTCATCCCGAGGATATCTTTTGCGATGGCTTTGAGCATATCCTCCAAGAGGGCGGCGGTATCCGTGTAATCCCAGAAGGCGGTATAGAGTTCAAGCATGGTGAATTCGGGATTGTGGTGGACGGAGATTCCCTCATTTCGGAAATTCCGATTGATTTCATAAACCTTTTCAAAACCCCCGACCAGGAGGCGCTTCAGGTAAAGTTCCGGAGCGATGCGCAGATAGAGCTGGATGTCCAGGGTATTATGATAGGTCAAAAACGGTCTGGCAAACGCCCCGCCATAAAGCGGGTGCATCATGGGGGTTTCAACCTCCATGTAACCGCGCCCATCCAGATAGCGGCGGCATGAACTCATTATTTTGCTTCGCATCTCAAATGTCTTATGGACATCCTCATTGACTATTAAATCAACATACCGCTGGCGGTAACGCGTGTCCGTGTCGCGCAGGCCGTGCCATTTTTCGGGAAGCGGGCGGACGCTTTTGGTCAATAGATGCAGGCGCTGCGCCAGAACGGTCACCTCACCCGTTTTGGTGCGGAAGACAACCCCCTCGACCCCTACGATATCGCCCGAATCAATAAATTCCTTGAATAGAGCGAACTCCTCATCAGGTATCATCCCGCTTTTGACAAATGCCTGAATCTTCCCCTTGCCATCGAGGATATGGAAGAATGCTGCCTTGCCGAACGAGCGGACAGTCAGGATGCGACCGGCGATGACGACCTTCTGTTCCGTGCTGATGAAATGCTCAGCATTATCGAGTATCTCCTGGCTGTTATGGGTCGGGGCAAATCGGTTCACATATGGATTGATATTCTTCTTTCGAATGGCATCCACCTTGTCGTAACGGTTTTGAATTAGGGGCGAGCGTTCCAGCATAACGAATCCTTTCAAGTCCTCGATATTTATTGAATAACCACAGACGGTCTGATTGTAAATTTACTTGGGAAAATGCTATGAATCGGGTTGATGAGGTGTCAAGTAACAAAAGGGAAAACACCACGATTAGATAGTTAATTGATAAAAAGCGGTTCACCCAAAGTGAAATGGTTCTTGATATGCGAGGAGTTATGTTAATATGATTATCTGTTATCAGAATTTGGAAGGGATAAGTTCCATGAAACACAAATACTATTTACATGTTCTTCTTTTTTTGACGCCATTCTTATCCTGGGCGATTCAAAACGGCGATTTTCATGATGGCGGCGACCATTGGCAAAGAGTCAGCAGCGGAAATGCGGGTATCGTATTTCACACAGCTCAAGACCCAGTCTCTTATGCCTATATCTGTGCCTTTTGTCCAATGTTCCCACCGCCTTATGGCGGCGGCACTGAAGACATTTATCAGGAGGAAACCAGCTTCACTCTGGGACAGGTCTATAAGGCGACATATCGAATCAGGGTTGATGGCGGCCCTGGAGGCCGCTCCACTCTTGGGTGGGGTGCCCCCCTATATGGCGATTCCCAATATACAATAAACCTCTACGATACAGGAGGAACAATCACGGAATGCAAATTGTATTGCGATGATCCTGCCTATAAGAGCATCGGAATGCAGGTTTCAGCTCAAAATTACCCCGCTGACGCAATAGATGCCTATATTTATGAAATCAAAACCGAAGTGGCGATGACATTACCATCGGGTCTGCACAGGGGCACTTATTTAGGCGGCAGGGAGGCAGATACAGGCAAGTGTATTGCAATAGATAAACAAGGCAACATCTATGTCGGAGGCATTACTGACTCCGACTCAGATTTTCCTGTTACCCCCGGCGCTTATGATACTTCTTTCAACGGGAATTCTCAATATTCCGATATTTTCATTGCCAAATTTGATCCCACACTTTCACATATTTTGGCCTGCACCTATCTGGGCAGCGCCTCAACGGATGATGTCGTATCCATCAAAGTTGATAATGACGGGCATGTTTATATTCTCGGAACGACTCAAGGCTCCGATTTCCCGCTCACCCCCAATGCGATTGACACGCCAAGTTCCTCCACAGAAATAGTAGTGAGTATTATGAATTCATCGCTGTCCACGCTGTTGTTTTCCACTTATCTTGGCGGTTCGGCTCCCGATGGTGCGACAGCCATGGTTCTGGATGAGCAGAATAATATTTACATCACAGGCTGGACAAATTCGAGTGATTTCCCTGTTACATCGAATGCCTACAAAACCACATTAACTTATTGGGATTCCTTCATCTGCAAAATTGACACCTCCCAGTATAAACTGGTTTACTCCACTTACCTTGGGGGGGTGGAAACAGACACAGCGTATGACATTGCGGTGGATTCCAATCACAATGCTTATGTTACAGGCGCCACATATTCAGCCGATTTTCCTGCGACGCTGGGGGCTTATGATACGACCTATGAGGGAAGTTCTTCTGTTTCAGAATCTTTTGTCGCCTGCCTGAATGCGGCAGGAAATGCCCTTCTTTATTCCACCTATGTTCCCCAGGGATTTGAATCTCACACCATCGCCCTGGATAACGATGGCAATGTCTGTCTTGGAATCCTGGAGGGTTCCTATATAACCACACGTTATATTGATGTCGTAAAATTCAATCCCACTCTCGACCGATTGTTATTAAGCAAAAGGATTAGCAAGACGAATGATGATGAATTCGATATGATCGTGGATGACAACGGATTTTCTTATATAACCGGCACTACCGAATTTAAAGATTTTCCGGTGACGCCTGACGCCTTTGACAGGACGTTCGATGATGAAACCTACTCAAAGGGTTTCATGTCCTGCGTGGATATGAACACCGGCGATCTTCTTTATTCAACATTTCTTGGGGGTCCCCTAGCGAACGAATGCGGCGCCATTGCAATGGATGAGAATAGAAATGTTTATCTGACAGGGTGGACAGATTCCATGCTTTTCCCCAGAACATTGGGGGCGTTTGATATAATCAAGAACGGGAGTGGTGATGCATTTGTTTTCAAACTTCCCCGAATGCTGATCTTCTCCGCCGCTCACTCCTGGAATTTATATGAATAATATTTCGTTTGCGGCTGCTTTTGCTTGACGGCCATCGGTGAAGCGGGAGTATGATATATTTATTGTTGTGGGGGCGAAATGGTATCGACGGGGTCCGTCGCCCGGACAGCTGCAAGCCGAGGGTGTTCTGTCCCTCGTAAAAAAAACAGAACAAAAAACAATAACTGCGAACTCTAATTACGCAATCGCTGCCTGATTGAAGGCAGCCGTCCGCCGGAGGCTCCGCCTGCGGTTTCCGGACCGGGCGTCACTTTAGCGGGCTGGTCCTGCGGTGCGCGAA